>DASUQG010000362.1:0-4860 GCA_036280695.1 Thermoleophilaceae bacterium | reverse complement strand
CGAGCGCTCGCGAACCAGGTCAGATCCGGGAGGAAGCAGCCTTAAGCGATACCGCTCGTGCGCCGCGGGCAAGCCTGGCCGGAGCCGAAGATCGGCGGGCACGCCCGAGATCGAGTTCCAGAGACGGGTGCACGGTCCACTCTGACCGATGAGCCCCACCGACCTCGTACTCGAGATGGCGCAGCGCTGGAACGATGGCGACATCGAGGGCATGCTCGCGCTGTACCACGAGGACGTCGTGATGACGCCATCCCCGGATTGGCTGGAAACCGTGCAGGTGAAGGGAAAGGACGCCTTTCGGAAGAACACCGAGGAGTGGATCGGCGCATGGGGGTCGGTGGAGTTGGAGACCGGCGAGGTGGAGGCCTTTGGCGACCGCGTGGTCGCACACGGCCACTGGCGCACTACCGGCCGCATGAGCGGGCTCGAGGGACGGATGCCGATCCACATGGTGTTCACCGTGAGGGATGGGAGAATCGCTCACCTTGAGTGGTGTGCCGATCACGCAAGCGCCGTCGCCGCCGCCCGCGACGCCTGACCTCGAGACGCTCGAGGCGGTACAGCGGCGGGTGCTCTGGCTCGCCACCGCGATCGTCCACCACGCCAATCGCGTGCGTGAGAACAAGTCCGGCGTGAAGGTGGGCGGCCACCAGGCCTCGAGTGCGTCGATGGTGAGCCTGATGACGGCGCTCTGGTTCTCCGAGCTGCGTGCCGAGGACCGCGTGTCGGTGAAGCCGCACGCCTCGCCCGTGCTGCACGCGATCAACTACCTGCTCGGCCGCCTCGAGCAGCCCTACCTGGAGTCGCTGCGGGCGTTCGGCGGACTCCAGAGCTATCCGAGCCGGACGAAGGACCCCGACCCGGTCGACTACTCAACCGGCTCGGTCGGCATCGGCGCCACCGCCCCGATCTGGGGAGCGATCGCGCGCCGTTACCTCGAGCATCACCGCTTCGAGGCGCCGCCGCGCGGGCGCCAGATCGCGCTGCTCGGCGACGCCGAGCTGGACGAGGGCGCCGTCTGGGAGGCGATTGCCGACCCATGGGTCGCGCGCCTAGGCGAGGTGCTGTGGGTGGTGGACCTGAACCGCCAGTCGCTCGACAGGGTGGTGCCCGACATCGCCTTCGGTCGCCTGGCCGGGATGTTCGAGGCCGCCGGCTGGCAGGTGCTCACGGTGAAGTACGGGCGGAGGCTCGACGGGCTGTTCGAGCGCCCCGGTGGCGCGGCCCTGCGCCGCCGCATCGACGAGATGCCGAACGAGGAGTACCAGCGCCTGCTGCGCGCCGAGCCGGCGGAGCTGCGCGAGCGGTTGCCCGGCCGCAGCGGCGAGCTTGCCGCGCTCGTGAGCGAGCTCGGCGACGAGGAGCTGCGGGCGGCATTCCGCGACCTCGGCGGCCACGACGTGGGCAAGCTGATCGACGCGTACCGCGAGGTGCAGCACGACCGCCCGACGGTGATCTTCGCCTACACGATCAAGGGCTGGTCGCTGCCGATCGAGGGCCACCCGGAAAATCACTCCGCGCTGCTCACCGACGAGCAGTTCCGGGAGCTCGCGAAGGAGCTCGGCACCGACCCAGACGACCCGTGGGCGTCGTTCGACCCGGCGAGCCGCGAGGGCGAGCTCGCCGCCGCCGCCGCTACGGCGCTCGCGCGCGACGAGCCGGAGCCGCGCCGGCCGCCCGAGGTGCCGGCTGCGCTCGGCCGGACGCACCGCGGCAAGGAGTCCACCCAGCAGGCGTTCGGCCGCTTCTTCGTCGACCTCGTGCACGACGCGCCGGAGGTGGCCGAGCGGGTGGTCACGGTGAGCCCCGACGTGGCCAGCTCCACGAACCTCGGCGGCTGGATCAACAAGTCCGGGATCTGGTCGGTGGGCGCGCGGCGCGACTGGTTCGCGGACGATCCGCAGACGCTCGTTCACTGGCACGAGACCACGGGTGGGCGCCACATCGAGCTCGGCATCGCGGAGACCAACCTGGTCGGGCTGCTCGGCGAGCTCGGTGCGACCTGGAGCCGCTACGGCCAGCCGCTGCTCCCGATCGGCACGATCTACGACCCGTTCGTCGGCCGCGCGCTCGAGCCGTGGTCCTTCGGCATCTACGCGGGCGGCCAGTCGATCCTGATCGGAACGCCGTCCGGGGTGTCGCTGGCACCCGAGGGCGGCGCCCACCAGTCGATCGTCACGCCGTCGATCGGGATCGGCCAGCCCGGCTGCACGTTCTGGGAGCCGGCATTCGGCCAGGACCTCGAATGGACGCTGCTGCAGGCGCTCTCGCGGCTCGGCCAGCCGGACGGCGAGTCCGCCTACTTCCGGCTCTCCACGCGGCCGCTCGACCAGGCGCTTGCGGGCGGCGACCGCTCCGAGGAGCGCCGCGCGCTCGTGCTGGCCGGCGGGTACCCGCTGCGGCGCGCGAAGGGCACGCCCGCCGTCACGCTCGTGGGGATGGGCGCGGTGATGCCGGAGCTGCTCCGCGCCGCCGACACCCTCGGCGAGGACACGGACGTGGTCTGCGTGACGAGCGCCGACCTGCTCCAGCGCGCGTTCCGAGCCCGCGCCGGCTTCGGCGACCAGCCAGCGGAGATCCTCGACGAACTGCTCCCCGCCGAACGCGCCGCCCCGATGGTCACGGTGCTCGACGGCGACCCGAACGCGCTCGCGTTCCTCGGCGCCGTCAACGCGGTGCCGCTGACGCCACTGGGCGTGACCCGTTTCGGCCAGTCGGGCGATCTCGACGACGTCTACCGCCACCATGAGATCGACGCCGAGACCATCGTCGGCGCCGCGCTCGACCTGCTCGACTAGCCGCGCGCCACGCCGAGGAAGGCGTCGACGACAGCCGGGTCGAACGCGCTGCCCGACCCCGCGCGGATCAGCTCGACTCCCTCCTGGCGCGGCAGGGCCTGCGCGTAGAAGCGCTCGCTCGTAACGGCGCCGAACACGTCGGCCACGGCCGCTATGCGCGCGAACAGCGGGATCTCCTCCCCGATCAGCGCGCTCGGATAGCCGGAGCCGTCCCAGCGCTCATGATGTGAGCGAACGATCGACTTCGATCGCGCTGAGATCGTGTCGTCGCGCAGGAACTCGAGCCCCAGCCGCGGGTGCTGCATCATCAGCTCCCACTCGTCCGGCGCGAGCGGTCCCGGCTTGTGGACGAGGCTTGGCGGCAGCGCGAGCTTGCCGATGTCCTGAAGGAAGAGCCCGGTGCCGAGCTCCGGCAGCGAGTCCTCCGGCACCAGCCTACGGCCGATCGAGAGGCCGAGCGCGGTTGCGTCGATCGAGTGCTCCACGATGTAGAGAGCCGGTCCGGCGCCCTCTCCCGTGAGCGGGTGCTCGCCCTCGTACGCAAGCACCTCGTCGACGATGCGGCCAGCCGCGTCGGTGAGCTCCGTGAGGATCTCGTACGGCAGCAGAGTGCCCGGCATGACGGCCGCCTCCTCGAAGGCGCGGGCCAGCGCGGCGCGGGCGTCATCGCGCGTCCGGAGCGAAAGCGGATGCGGAGTCTGGGTCTCCACAAGGGATTTATCGGCATTCGAGCCTCCGGCCCAAGCGGTGGTTATGCTCGATTCACCGATGCTCTCGCTCTACCGCCGCCACCGCCCCAGGACCTTTGACTCCGTGGTGGGCCAGGAGCACATCGTCAAGACGCTCCGAAACGCGATTGCGCTGGACAAGGTGCACCACGCGTACCTGTTCGTCGGTTCGCGCGGTACGGGGAAGACGTCGATGGCGAAGCTGCTGGCATGCGCCCTCAACGCGGAGGGCGGCGCGAACGCCGATTTCGACCCCGAGGCGCCCTCGGCGCGAGCGATCCTCGCGGGCACCTCGCTCGACGTCGTGGAGATGGACGCGGCGTCGAACAACTCGGTTGACGACATCAG
Source organism: Thermoleophilaceae bacterium (assembly GCA_036280695.1). Lineage (GTDB taxonomy): Bacteria > Actinomycetota > Thermoleophilia > Solirubrobacterales > Thermoleophilaceae > JACVRW01. The sequence goes on along the minus strand of DASUQG010000362.1, from coordinate 986 downwards.
GGAGCTGCGCGAGAACGTGGCGCTCGCGCCGATGCAGGGCGGCAAGCGCGTGTACATCCTCGACGAGGCGCACATGCTCACCACCGCCGCCTGGAACGCGTTCCTTAAGACGCTCGAGGAGCCGCCCGCGCACGTGGTCTTCGTGCTCGCCACGACCGAGGCGCACAAGGTGCCGCCCACGATCATCGACCGCTGCCACCGCTTCGACTTCCAGCGCCCGTCGCTCGAGCAGATCGCCGGCGTGCTGCGGCGGGTGGCCACCGAGGAGGGCATCGAGGTCCCGGACCCCGCCGTCGGGATGCTCGCGCGCGCGGCCACCGGGTCGTTCCGCGACGCCCTCGGCACCCTCGAGCAGCTCGTCACGTACGGCGGCAACGAGGTGAAGCTCGACGACGTGCTCGAGATCCTCGGCGTCGCCGATGCCGAGCTCGTGCTCAGGGCTGGCGAGGCGCTGGCGGATCGCGATCCGCGCGCGGCGCTGCTGACGGTGCAGTCGCTGTCTGAGTCCGGGCGCGACTTCACCCAGTTCATGCGCGACCTCTCCGCCCACCTGCGCCATCTGTTCGTGGTCCAGACGCTCGGCCACGTGCCGGACTCCTTCTCGGTCACGGCCGAGCAGACCGACCGGCTGGCGGACCAGGCGGGGCGCATCTCGCAGGGCGAGATCCTGCGCGCGATCGACTTCCTGGCCGCCGCGATCGCCGCGGGGAAGGACGGCAGCGAGCCGCGCATCCAGCTCGAGATGGCGCTCCTAAAGGCAACCCAGCCGCAGGCGGACCTGTCGCTCCAGGCGCTGATGTTCCGGATCGACCAGCTGGAGGCCGGGGCCGGGGATGTTGCGCCCCCGCCTGTGGCTGCCGAACGACCTGCACCCAAGGGGTCAGCGGCAGTTGCCGTCCAACCCCAGCCGGTCGAGTCGATCGAACTCGGGCAGATCGTTTCCCTGTGGCCCGCAGTCGCCGACGCTGTGGGCGAGGAGAACGGAA
>DASUQG010000361.1:0-7995 GCA_036280695.1 Thermoleophilaceae bacterium | reverse complement strand
AGGAGGATGTGCTCGGTGCCGATGTAGTTGTGCTTGAGGATTCGGGCCTCCTCTTGGGCGAGGACGACCACCTGGCGAGCCCGTTCGGTGAAGCGCTCAAACACGCTGTGCTCTCTTATCTGTCGGGAACTACGGGGGCGGCGTTACCCGTTCTTTCCCACTAGATCGGCATATACGCCGAGAGCGTGAGAGGTATCGAGATTCCGCCGACCCGCTGCGCCTACTCTACCAACGCACCTAAGTGCTGCTTGACGGCTGAAATGCCCTTCATGAAGCCCTAAAACCCGCATTTCGCGAGGGGTTTGTCGCTAGGGTCGCGACATGAAGCTGACTTCGCCGGTGGCGCTCCTCGTCCTGCTTGTGATGGCCGGGTGCGGCGGCGGCAACGACTCATTCACCGAGGACTACAACGATGCGGTCAAGCCCCTGGCGGAGCTCAAGACCGGCGTGGGGTCGAGCGCGGCCGAGTTCGACCGCCTCGCGAGCCGCACAGAACAGACGCGCGAGAACCTCGCGGACCTCGATCCGCCCGACGAGGCGCAGGAGGAGATGGACAAGCTGCTCGCCGGGCTGGAGGGCGTGACGCGCGACCTGAGCGCGGTCGCTGACGCGGTCCGGGCGAAGGATCCGGCGGATCAGGCGGACGCCGCCAAGCAGCTGGTGAAGTCGAGTGCGGAGGTGCAGCAGGCGGAGTCGGCGCTCCAGCAGGCCGTGGAGGGCTAGCTCCGCATCGCCGGGAAGAGCACGACCTCGCGGATCCCGTGCCGGCCGCTGAGGATCATCACGAGCCGATCGATGCCGATGCCGATCCCGCCGGTGGGCGGCATGCCGTGCTCGAGCGCCTGCACGTAGTCCTCATCGTAGGGCTGGGTCTCCTCGTCACCGGCGGCCTGGTCCGCGCGCTGCTGCTCGAAGCGCGCGCGCTGCTCGTCCGGGTCGTTCAGCTCGGTGAAGGCGTTCGAGAACTCCATGCCGCCCGCGAAGGCCTCGAAGCGCTCGACGAGGCCGGGCTCGGAGCGGTGGTCCTTCGCGAACGGTGAGAGCTCCTTCGGGTAGTCCAGGATGAAGGTCGGGTCCTTGAGCTCGGGCTCGACGTGCTTCGAGAGCAGGCCGTCCACCCGCTTGGCCCAGGTGCCCTCGCCGGGGAGCTCGTCGTCGCCGAGGATGTCGAGGCCGGTCTTCTCCTTGATCGAGTCCCGCAGCGTCATGCGCTTCCACGGGCGCGAGAAGTCGATCGGCCCCTCGTACCCGACCTCCTCCGCCACGTAGGAGATCAGCTCCTCGAGGCGGTTCGCGATGTCGTTGTAGTCCGCGTACGCCTCGTACCACTCGAGCATCGTGAACTCGGGGTTGTGCTTGTGCGAGACGCCCTCGTTGCGGAAGTCCTTGCCGATCTCGTACACCCGCTCGAGGCCGCCGACGATCAGCCGCTTCAGGTAGAGCTCGTCGGCGATCCGCAGGAACAAGTCGCGGTCGAGCTCGTTGTGGTGGGTCACGAAGGGCCGCGCCAGCGCGCCGCCGTAGAGCGGCTGGAGGATCGGCGTCTCCACCTCGAGGAAGCCGCGCTCGTCGAGCCAGCGGCGGATCGCGCGGACGACCTTGGTGCGGAGGATGAAGAGCTCGCGCGTCTCCGGGTTCGCGAGCAAATCGACCTCGCGGTGCCGGTAGCGCGTTTCGACGTCCTCGACGCCGTAGTACTCCTTGGGCACTGAGCGCAGGGACTTGGCGAGCAGCGTCCAGTCAGTGACGCGGAGCGTGAGCTCACCGCGGCGCGACTTGAACGCCGTTCCGTCGATGCCCAGTAGGTCTCCGATGTCGAGGCCGGTGAGCGTGTCGAACGATTCCTCACCCAGGACATCCCGCTTCGCCTGGACCTGGAGCTTGCCGCTGCGGTCGACGAGGTCGATGAACGCCGCCCCTCCGTGCCCGCGGCGCGCCGTCATGCGGCCGGCGACCCGGTACTCCTGGTCCGTCTCCTCGCCGGGCTCGAGCGCGTCGTGCGCCGCGTGGACCTCGGCGACTGGCGTCACGCCGTCGAACTGATGCGGAAAGGGGTCGATGCCCCGCTCGCGCAGGCGCGCCAACTTGGCCCGGCGATCGTCGGCACGCGGCTCGTCGCGCGGCTCGTCGGAGGCGGAGTCGTCCACGCGGCGGGAGGCTACTCACCCACGGAAGCCGCCGATCCGCGACGCGTGCTCACTTGTGCATGACATGCATGCAAAAGTCATCAAGCGTGAGCCCGGTCGGCCGGGCCGGCGGCGCTAGCGCTCGATCTTCGTGATCTTCAGCTTGCGGGCCGGGCCGCGCGGGACCTGCACGCTCACGGTCTCGCCGCGCTTGTGGCCGATCAGGGCGCGGCCGACGGGTGACTCGTTCGAGAGCTTGTTCTCGGACGGGTCCGCCTCGGCGGAGCCGACGATCTTGAACTTCGTCGACTTGTCGGTCTTCTGGTCCTTCACGTGCACGGTGGCGCCGACGTTCACGACGTCGGTGTCGACGGACTTGGCGTCGATCACTCGGGCGCTGCGCAGCTTCTCCTCGAGATCGGAGATCTGCTTCTCGAGCATCGCCTGCTCGTTCTTGGCATCGTCGTACTCGGCGTTCTCGGAGATGTCCCCGAACTCGCGCGCTTCCTTGATGCGCTCCGCGACCTCCCGGCGGCGGTCGCCGCTCAGGTGATCGATCTTGGCCTTCAGCTCCTTCAGGCCTTCAGGTGTGAGGACAGTCTCTCGTGCCATAAGAAAAACCCCCGTTCTGGCCCCGAGGGACGGAGGAGTCTAGCAAGCACATATACGTCTCTCGGGGGATATTTGGGTCAGTTTTCGTAGCTCTGGGCGAGGTTTCTCAGCCGATTCACCTCTGCTCGGATCTCGGGTGCGCGGTTGCCCGGATCGCTGTTCAGCAGCTCGATCCTGTCCGCGATCTGGACCACGGCCGAGGCGAGGAAGTCGTCGCTCCAATTCGCGGCCGGCGCCGGCCTGGGCGCCGGCTGCAGCCGCCGCAGGATCGGCGGCAGGATGGAGGTCAGCACGAGCAGTACAAGCGCGGTGCCGGAGATCCGGGCCCATCCCTCGTCGACGTCGTCGACGAGCTCCGCGAGCGGAAGGATCACGGCCACGCTGTCGAACGCCGCGAAACCGATCGCGCTGAATGTGAGCAGGCGAACCAGGTCCGAGTCGCCATGCCGAACGGCCACCAGCATCACGCAGGCATGCGACCCGGCTATTCCGAGGACTGCGATGCAACCGAACGCGCGCCAGACACCCTCGTCGCCCCACTGATCCACGTTGGTCCAGAGCCCGATGAGGAGCAGGGCGAATGCCGCGGCGGACGCGAGGAGCGTCACGGTTCCGAGCACCTGAAGGCCCGTGGAGGGCCGGAGACGGGCGGTCGCGCCGGCCGAACCGGCGGCGCTCGCGATCGCGAAGCCGATGCTGGTCAACACCACCCTGAGCTCCGTGTAGTCGAACGAGCCCGTCAGGAGGGCGAGCGTCGCCGCCGCGGCGGCGACGGACAGGCCGACGACGAGAGACCAGCCGGCGAAGCGCCGGATCGCCCCCGATTGCTGGTTCATACCGAGCTATTCGGCAGACCGGTGTGGAAACCTTGAGCTAGGCGGCGACCGGCATGGCCGCTTGAGCGACGCTGCGCCACGCCTCGCGTGCGTGTGCCGTGGTGGGCGCCGTGACCAGCGGTTCGCGCTCGCGCCGCGTGAGCTGCAGGCGCTCCGAGTACCACGGGTAGAACTTGCGCAGGTAGCGGCCGGCTCGCTCGACCCCGAGGTGCTCCTCGGCGCAGTCGATCACCCACTCGAGCTCCTCGAGCACCTCGTGCGGAGTGGGCTCGCCCTCGTAGGTGCCGAGCAGGCGGCCGAACAGCCACGGATTGCCGAGCGCACCTCGCGCCAGCATCACGGCCGCCGCACCGCTCTCCTCGAATGCGCGCAGCGTACGCTCGTCGCTCGAGAGCCCGCCCGACACGATCACGGGCACCGGCAGCGCCTCCACGAGCTCGCGGGCGAGCAGGTAGTCGGGTGCGCCCGAGTGCTGCTGCGAGGCGTGCCGGGGGTGGAACGCGATGCCGGCCACGCCGGCCTCGTCCACGAGGCGACGCGCCAGCTCGACACCTGCGCGATCGCCGGGCTCGCGGCCGGGGCGAAGCTTCACCGTCACGGGCAGGCCGCTGCCCTCGCCCGCGGCGCGCGCGATCGCCACCGCGCGGTCGGGGTCGTCGAGCAGGGCCGCCCCCGCCCCGGTCCTGCAGACCTTGCGGACGGGGCAGCCCATGTTGAGGTCGAGCACGTCGGCCCCCGCGTCCGCCACGATCGCGGCCGCCTCCCGCATCACGGCGGCGTCGTGGCCGAAGAGCTGCATCGAGACCGGGTGCTCCTCGGGATGGATGCGTAGGAACTCCCGGACCGTGCGCTCGTTGCCGTGCACAAGCCCGAAGCTCGAGACCATCTCGGACACGACCAGCCCCGCGCCGTGGCGCTTCGCCTGAAGGCGCACGAACCAGTTGCCGATCCCGGCCAGCGGCGCGAGCACGACGCGGTTGGCGAGCCTCAGGCCGCCAAGCGTCCACGTGTCGGTGAGCGAGCGCACGTGCGAAACGGTAGCGCTGCTCACGCCGCCTCGAGCGGGTCCGTTCCGTCGGGGAGGATCGGCACCTCGCCGTCGGCGTGGATCAGCTCGAGCAAGCGCACGACGCACTGGGCCGGGTGGGCGACCACGAAGCGCGCGCGGTCGCGTCGCGCGGCACGCATCAGCACCGCGAGCCCATGGAGGTCCATGAAGTCGACGGCCGAGAGGTCGAGCACCACGCGGCGCTCGGCCGCGAGCTGCCTGTCCACCACCTCCCCCATCCGGGGCGCCGTCACGGTGTCCACCTCACCCTGCACGCGCACGACCACCACGCGTCCGTGTTCCTCGAGCGAGACCTTGAAGGGTTGTGGGGTTGCCGCTGACACGCCGGAGGCCGCTTCCACCGTACACCGGCCCCCGCGGCATGGAAAGTCAGCTGTTGCGCTCCCAGATCAGCTTGAGTCCCTGGAGCGTGAGCCGGTCGTCCACCTCGTCGACCTGCTCGCAAAACGGCACGATCGCAGCGGCGAATCCGCCCGTGGCGATCGCGGTGGCCTCCTCCCCGAGCTCCTCACGCAGCCGCCCGAGAATCGCGTCCACCTGGCCGGCGAAGCCGAACACGACCCCGGACTGGATCGCCTCCTGCGTGCCCTTGCCGATCGCGTGGCGCGGCTTCTCGATGTCCACGCGCGGCAGGCGCGCCGCGCGGGCCGACAGCGCCTCGAGCGAGATCTCGATCCCGGGCGAGATCACGCCGCCGAGGTACTCGCCCTCGGAGGAGACCACGTCGTAGTTGATCGCGGTGCCGAAGTCGACGGCTATGCAGGCGCCGCCCACCCGCTCGTAGGCGGCGATCGCGTTCACGAGGCGGTCGGCGCCGAGCTCCTGCGGGCGGTCGATCCTGATCGGCATGCCGGTCTTGAGGTCGGGCCCCACGAGCGCGCCGCGGCCGCCGAAGTAGCGCTCGATCACCTGCTCGTACTCGTGGGCGAGGGTTGGCACGACCGAGGAGACGATCGCGGCGTGCACGTCCTTCAGCCTCAGCTCCCGGAGGCCGAGCAGGCCGGCCAGCACGGTGGCCACCTCGTCGGCCGTCGCGAAGCGGGCGGTGGCGAAGCGCCAGTGCTGGATCAGCTCGTCGTCCGAGAACATGCCCACGTGGGTCTGGGTGTTGCCGACGTCGATGGCGAGCAGCACGGCGGCGAGCTTAAGGCTTCAAGGGCGCGCCCATGGCGTGGAAGCCGCCGTCCACGTGCAGGATCTCGCCGGTGACCGCGCGCGAGAGGTCCGAGAGCAGGAACAGCACGGCGTCCGCCACCGGCGCCGGGTCCGCGCTGTCCCAGTCGAGCGGGGCCTGCTTGCCCCACAGCCCGGCGAGGGCGTCGAAGCCGGGGATGCCCTGGGCGGCCGGCGTCTCGACCGGACCGGCCGAGATCAGGTTCACGCGCACGTGCCGCTCTCCGAGGTCACGGGCCAGGTAGCGGGACACCGACTCGAGCGCCGCCTTCGCCACGCCCATCCAGTCGTAGACCGGCCACGCGACCGAGGCGTCGAAGTCCATCCCCACCAGGCTGCCGCCGTCGTCCATCAGCGGCGCGAGCGCCTCGGCGAGCGCCTTGAAGGAGTAGGCGCTGGTGCGGAAAGCCAGCTCGGCGGACTCGGGCGGGGCGGACATGAAGTTGCCGCCGAGCGCGTCGCCGGGCGCGAAGGCGATCGCGTGCAGCGCGCCGTCGAGGCCGCCCCAGCGCTGCTTCAGCTCGGCGACCAGCGCATCGAAGTCGTCCGGGTTGTTCACGTCGAGCTCGAGCACGTCCGGCGGATCGGCCATCCGCGCGGCGGCCCGCTCGGTCATCCGGCGAGTGCGGCCGAAGCCGGTGAGCAGCACCTCGGCGCCCTCCTGCTGCGCGCGCTCCGCTACCGAGTAGGCGATGCTGCCCTTGGTCAGCACTCCTGTGATGAGCAGGCGCTTGCCCTGGAGAAGACCGTTGCCGTCGGCCATCAGCTGCGCCAGACGAGCTCGACGTCCGCGCGAACGGCCATCCGCGCGGGCTCCTGGCGGCCGGCGGGCTGCCTGAGGATCCGCAGCCGGGCCTCGACCAGCCCGTGCTCGGAATCGACCTCCCGCGTGCGCACAATTTGACCCTCGACGTGCACGGTGTCGCCGATCTTCACAGGTTGCTTGAAGACGGCGTCGCCAACCCGGCGCAGGGCCACGATCCGGTCGGGGTCGAGCGGCAGCAGGCCGACCGCGAACGACAGCACCAACAGGCCGTGGGCGATCTGCTCCCCGAAGCGGCTGCCGGCGGCCCACTCGGGGTCGGTGTGCTGCGGGTGAGCGTCGCCCGTGAGCGCGGCGAAGTCGAGGATGTCGCGCTCACGGGCGCGGCGCCCCGCGGTCACGAAGCGGTCGCCGACGACGAGGGCACCGAAGGGGCGACCGAAGAGGTCGCCGGCGCCCGCCTCAACACGTTGGCGACGCATGTGGTCGCTTTCGTGTTGAGCTTCCGGCGGGGCGGCGGCGGGGTCCGACGCGCGCGGCTGCTCCGACGCGGTCTCGCGCGTCTCGGGCTGGGCGGTCGCGCGGCTCACGCTGCGCTTAGGCGGAAGCGCTTGCGGATCGCGCGCAGGAACTCGCGCGCGGCCTGGCGGTGGCCCTCCGCGGACGGGTGGAAGCCGTCCTCGGCGTAAACCTCGCGTGTCTTCGACAACGGGTGGTCGAAGCTCTCCATCAGCACCACATCGTGTCGGCGGGCCACCCGGCGCACCGCCGCGTTGAAGCGGCTCATCCCCTCCACCACACGCGCCTGAGTGCGCGGGCGCAGGTCGAGGAATCGCGAGATGTCCGGGTAGGTGGCGGTCACGATCTCCACGTGCGGCAGCTCGCGCCGCAGGCGGGCGAACATGCGCGACAGTCGAGCGGCGTAGGCGTCGGCGTCGGGCCGCGTGTTGAAGAGGACGTCGTTCGCCCCGCACACGAGCGTCACCACGTCGGGCTCCAGCTCGAGCGCTCGCTCGAGCTGCTCCTGCTCCACGTGCTCGCTCGTGGCGCCGACCGACGCGAGGTTCACGTAGTGGGCCCCGAGCTCGCGCGCCAGCTCGTCCGCCCAGCGTGGCTTCCCGGGCTCCAGCCCGGCGGTGAAGCTGTCGCCGAGGGCGACGTAGGTGGTGGCTCCGGCGGCTGAGGCGCTCACAGCGGGATGTTCCCTCCAGCGTTGCCGTACTCGCCGGCGCCGGACAGCCCGGTGAGGGCGCCCGCCAGGCGGCGGCGCGTCTCGGCGGGCGAGACGAGCTCGTCGATGAAGCCCTCGCGCGCGGCGACAGCGGCCGACACGTGCTCGGCGGCGTACTCCTCGGCGAGCCGGTCGTGCTCGCGCTCGGGGTCGTCGGCCTCGGCGATCGCGCGCTTGTGCACGAT
>DASUQG010000360.1:0-5474 GCA_036280695.1 Thermoleophilaceae bacterium | reverse complement strand
AACGCGTACCTCGAGGACCACGCCTTCCTGCTCGAGGCGCTCCTGTCGCTCTACGAGGCGACCTTCGAGCCGCGCTGGTTCGCCGAGGCGCGCCGGCTTGCCGACACGATGATCGAGCGCTTCGCCGACGACCAGAACGGCGGCTTCTTTGAGACCTCCTCCGACCACGAGCAGCTGGTGGCACGCCGCAAGGACCTCGAGGATCATCCGATCCCGGCGGGGAACTCGAGCGCCGCCTACGGCCTGCTGCGGCTGGCCGCCCTCACGGGCGAGCACGAGTACCAGGAGCGCGCCGAGTCCGTCCTGCGCCTGCTGCACGAGCTCGCGCCCAAGCACGCCCAGGCCTTCGGGCACCTGCTCCAAGCGCTCGACTTCAGGCTCGCGCCGGTGAAGGAGGTGGCGCTCGTGGGCCACGAGCTGGGCCCGCTCGAGCGCGTGGTCCGCGGCTCGTTCCGCCCCCATCTCGTGGTGGCGGGCGGCGAGCCGGACGGCGTGCCGCTGCTCGAGGGCCGCGAGCCCGTCGAAGGCCGCCCGACGGCCTACGTCTGCGAGCAGTTCCTCTGCAAGGCGCCCGTGACCGAGCCCGCCGAGCTGGAGACTTTGCTGGCGTGACGATGGTCGCGCTCGCTCTGCTGGCCGCGGCCGCTCCGCCGGGGCCCGCCTCCGTGCCCGCGCCGGCGGATGCCCATCGCATCGCGGTGAAGATCTCGTCGTGGGGGCCGCGCCCCGCCGGCAGCGAGCGCGAGGCGCGGGCGCACAGCCTGATGGCACGGGTGTTCCGGCGCGCGGAGCTGCGTGTGGGCACCCAGGAGTTCCGGGTGCCCCGGCACCGGCCGTCGCGGAACGTGATCGGCGTCTTCGACACGCCGCGCAGCTGCCTTCGCATAGTGATGGCCCACACCGACTCCACGCCCGCCGGGCCGGGCGCGAACGACAACGCGTCGGGGCTCGGGGTGGTGGCGTCGCTGGCGGGTCGGCTCCGCCTCATCAAGCCGTGGTGCGACGTCTGGCTCGTGGCGACCGGAGCCGAGGAGCGCGTCTACACCGGCTCGCCGGACCACCTCGGCGCACTCGCTCTGGCGAGGCGGGCGCGTGCGCACGGCGCGCGCAAGCGGCTGCGCTGGGCGGTGTCGCTCGACGAGGTCGGCCGCGACTACCCGTTCTGGCTGCGCTCGCCGGTGAGCTCCCCCCGCCGCAGCGTGGAGGGTGCGCTGCTCGCCGCCGCCGGCCGTGTCGGGGCCGCCGTCAGCTGGGTCCGTGACGAGAGCACCGGCAACTCCGACCACCGCGAGTTCGAGCTGCTCGGCCTGCGCGGCGCGAAGCTCGGCGTGGGCGCGGGCGGAGAGCCCTGCCGCCACATGAGCTGCGACACGCCGTCGCGCCTGAAGCCGAGCTCGCTCACACTCGCTCGCCGGACCGTCGCCGACGCGCTGCGCGCCCGCTAGGCGTCCGCCGCGACCTCCTCGATCGCGTCTAGGAGCGCCTCGATAGTGTCCTCACTGGTCGCCGTGGCCATCACCGTCATGCGCAGCCAGCGTTCGCCGTTCACCTCCGTCGAGCTGAGATGGAAGCGCCGGTCGCGGAGCAGCCGCTCTCGCAGGCGAACCTGCAGCATGGAGTGACCGCCCGGGCCGCGATGGCGGCGAGCTGGTCGTACTCGGCGATGTCCCACATCGGGGTCGCTAGCGAGCCACGGCCTCGGTGGGCGTTTCCTCTGCGCGCGCGAGCGACGAGGGCCACCAGACTCGTGGTCCGATCAGGAGCACGAGCGCGGGCACGAGCACGCTGCGCACGAGGAACGTGTCGAGCAGCACCCCGAACGCGACGATGAAGCCGATCTCCGTCAGGAACACGAGCGGCAGCACCGCGAGCACCGAGAAGGTCCCCGCAAGGACGATCCCGGCGCTCGTGATCACGCCGCCCGTCACGGCGAGCGCCCTCAGGATGCCCGCCCGGGTGCCGTGTTTCTCCGTCTCCTCGCGCGCGCGGGCGACGAGGAAGATGTTGTAGTCCACGCCGAGGGCCACCAGGAACACGAACGCGAACAGCGGCAGCGACGGGTCCGATCCCGGGAAGTCGAAGAACACGTCGAAGGCGAAGTAGCCCACGCCGAGCGCCGCGAGGAAGCTGAGGATCACGGTTCCGATCAGGACCAGCGGCGCGACGATCGCGCGCAGCAGCAGCGCCAGGATCAGGAACACGACGACGAGGACGATCGGCGGGATCACAGCCGAATCCCACGCGGCCGCCTCGCGCACGTCGAACTCGACCGCGCTCGCGCCGCCCACGAGGGTGCCCTCCGCCGCCCCATGTGCCGCATCGCGGATCGGGTCGATCAGGTCGAACGCCTCCGTCGAGTACGGCTCCGGCTCGATCACCCCCTGAATGAGGACGCCGCTGTCGCCCCTGGCTACCGGGCCGGTCACGGCCTCCACGCCGTCCACGCGCGCGACCGCGCTCCGCACCGCGGGCACGTCCTCCTCCCCGGGAACGACGATGTCAACCGGAGTGCTGGCTCCTGCCGGGAAGTGCCTGCTGAGGAGCTCCTGCCCCTCCACCGACTCGACCTTGGTGGTGTAGCTGTCGTTGGTGGTGAGATCCGTCGAGAAGAACGCAAGCCCGCAGCAGAACGCGAGCAGCACGGCGGTCGACCCGATCGCCACGCGCCGCGGCTGCTTCGCGACCCAGTCGCCCACCCGCTTCCAGAAGCCGTGCGTCTCGTCCGCGAGGTGCTCGTGCCGGAACCGGCGGACCTCGTACGGCTTGAAGATCGCGCGGTCGAGCGGGCCCACGATGACCGACGGGATCAGCCCGCGCGTGGCCTTGTTGAGCAGCGAGTTCAGGATCACCAGCGGCAGCAGCAACAGGACGATCAGCGAGCCACCGATCACCATCAGCGCCGCGGGCACGCGCGGGCCGTCCGCGATCCGCCGTCGCATGCGGCCCGCCTGCACGCCTTCCGGCGCGAGCCACTCGGTCGAGTGCGGCACGAAGGGCCAGAACGCCCGGCGGCCGAAGATCGTGAGCAGCGCGGGCAGGAGCGTGAGCATCGAGAGGGCCGCGCAGGCCACGCCCATGGCTACGATCGGCCCCATGCCGGAGGTGCCGTTCACCTTCGCGATCGTCAGGCAGAAGAGCGCGGCGATCACGGTGGCCGCGGACGCCAGCACCGCCGGTCCGGCGGAGCGCATCGCGGCCGCCATCGCCTCGTGGCGGTCCAGCGTGTGGTGGAGCTCCTCCCGGTATCTCGCGACGATCAGGAGCGCGTAGTCGGTGCCCGCCCCCAGCACCATGATCGACATGATCGAGCTCGACTGGCCGTTGATCGTGACCCCGAGCTCCGAGAGGCCATAGCCGAGTGAGCGGGCCAGGATCTCCGCGAAGATCACCGCCGTCAGCGGGATGAACAGGAAGATCGGCGAGCGGTAGATGAGGATCAGCAGGACGATCACGAGCGTGACCGCGGCCAGCAGCAGGGTGCCGTTGATCGACTCGAAGATCTCGATGGCGTCCGCGCCGTAGCCGGCGCCGCCGGTGATCTTGACCTGGAGCCCGCCGCCCGGATCCGAGACCGTGTCGCGCCAGAACTGGACGGGGTCGAGGATCGTGTCGCCCTCGCCGTCGCCCTTGATGTAGGCGGTGACGATCGCGGCCCTGCCGTCCTCCGAGCAAACCGGGCCGACGAACGGCGCGTAGTCCTCCGGCTGCCCGGGGATCGTCGTGGTCGGTCCGCCGCAGCCCTCGGGCAGCGCACCCTGGTCAGTCGGCGGCTGGCCGCCCTCGGGCGCCGGGCCCTCCGAGCTGCTGCCCGCCTCGCCACCCGCGGCCGCCGTGGCGCCGTCGGGGACCACCCCGGGGAAACGCTTGGTCGTCAGCCGCTCGACGTCCTGCTGGATCTTCCGCCGGTCCGCCGGCGTGAGCCCGGACCGGCGCTCGTAGACGATGACCGCCGGGGCGAGCTCCCCGCCCTGGAGGTCCTCCGTCGCGGTGAGCGCCTTCGTCGACTCGGCGTCGCCGGGCAGGAACGAGGTGGACTCGTTGTTCTCGGCGTCAGCGAACTTGGTCGGCAGCTGCGCCGGCCCGGCGGCGATGAAGATGCCGACGATCCAGACGAGGAAGACCACCCACTTGGAGCGGCGGCCTGCGGCAATGGCGAAGAGCGAGGATCGCGAGTCCATAGCTCGTTAGAACTACAGGATTGACAGGTAGCGGTCCAGTTCCCACTCGGTGACCTGGACGCGGTAGTCCTCCCACTCCTGCCGCTTGATCTCCACGTAGCGGTTGAAGATGTGCTCGCCGAATGTTCGCAGCACGAGCTCGGACTCGTGCGTCAGCTCGATCGCCTCGCCGAGCGTCTCCGGCAGCTGCTCGATCCCGAGCCGCTTCCGCTCCTCAGGACTGATGTGGTACAGGTTCTTCTCCATCGGCTCGGGCAGCTCGTAGCCCTTCTCGATCCCCTCGAGCCCGGCTGCGAGCAGGATCGCGAACGTGAGGTAGGGGTTGCAGGCGGGGTCGGGGCAGCGCAGCTCCATACGCGTGGCCTGCTCCTTGCCGGGGTGGTAGAGCGGCACGCGCACCAGCGCTGAGCGGTTGCGGCGCGACCAGGCGCAGTAGACGGGCGCCTCGTAGCCCGGCACCAGCCGCTTGTAGGAGTTCACCCACTGCGCGAACACCGAGCAGATCTCGCGCGCGTGCTTGAGCTGCCCGGCGATGTACGACTTGCCGACGTCCGAGAGGTAGTACTGGTCGTTCGCGTCGTAGAAGGCGTTCGAGCTCTCCTTGAAGAGCGACTGGTGCGTGTGCATGCCAGAGCCGTTCTCCCCGAACAGCGGCTTCGGCATGAACGTCGCGTGCCATCCGTACTTCATGGCGTACTCCTTGACGGTGATGCGGTACGTCATGCAGTCGTCCGCCATCTTCAGCGCGTCGGCGTAGCGCATGTCGATCTCGTGCTGCGAGGGCCCGACCTCGTGGTGCGTGTACTCCACGTGGATGCCGAGCTGCTCCAGCGCGAGCACCGTCTCGCGGCGCACATCGGAGCCGGCGTCGAGCGTCGTGAGGTCGAAGTAGCCGCCCTCGTCGAGCACCTCCGGCACGCCGCCGTCCGGCTTCGCATTCCTGAAGTAGAAGTACTCGAGCTCGGGGCCGACGTAGAAGTTGGTGAAGCCCATCGTGGCCGCGCGCTCGAGCGTGCGCCGCAGCACATGACGCGGGTCGCCCTCGTAGGGCTCGCGGCTCGGCGTGACGATGTCGCAGAACATGCGCGCCACGCCCCGGTCCTCGGGGCGCCAGGGCAGCACAGCGAAGGTCGCCGCGTCGGGCATGGCGATCATGTCGGACTCCTCGATCGCGTTGAAGCCGGTGATCGACGAGCCGTCGAATCCCATGCCGCCCTCGAAGGCGTCCTCGAGCTCCTGCGCGTTGATCGAGAAGCTCTTCAGCTGGCCGAGGATGTCCGTGAACCAGAGGCGAAC
>DASUQG010000359.1:0-3618 GCA_036280695.1 Thermoleophilaceae bacterium | reverse complement strand
CGCAGCCGTACGTCGTGATCTCGACCCGCTGCGCCCACCTCGGCTGCCCGGTGCGCTACATCCAGGCATCGCAGAAGTTCGTCTGCCCCTGTCACGGCGGCGTCTACGGCTTCCAGGGCCAGGTCGAGGGTGGCCCGCCGGTGCGCCCGCTCGACCGCTTCTACACGCGCGTCACGAACGGGCGGGTCGAGGTGGGCGACCGCTTCTCGCTGAACTCGGAGCTCGAACGCTTCGCGCCGCGTGACCCGTCGAACCACCTGGACGGGCTCTGGCAGTACCTCTACCCGTCGAGGCCGACCACATGACGCTGCCACTGCCGAAGGCCCTGCGTCGTCGCCCGCCACGGCCGGGTCAGAACGACCGCAACGGCAGGAACGGCCGTAACGGCGCCCCGGCCACGAAGCCGACGCCGAAGGAGCAGGCGGTCGAGGGCGTCGCGAGCGTCGTCGGCTGGCTCGACGAGCGCACCGGCGCCAGCCCGTTCCTGCGCGGCTTCCTGTACCGCAAGGTCCCGAAGGGGACGAACTGGTACTACACGCTCGGCTCGGCCACGATGTTCGCCTTCCTCTCGCAGGCGGTCACGGGCGTGTTCCTGGCCATGTACTACGAGCCGGACCCGACGCGCGCCTACGAGTCCGCGTCGCGCATCACGAACGAGGTCTTCCTCGGCGAGTTCGTCCGCGGCATGCACAAGTGGGGCTCGAGCGTGATGATCATCCTGATCTTCCTCCACATGGGGAGGACCTTCTTCTTCGGCGCGTACAAGTACCCGCGCGAGCTGAACTGGATCATCGGCGTGGTCCTGATCGTGCTGACGCTGATGATGGGCCTCACCGGGTACCTGCTGCCGTTCGACCAGCGCTCCTTCTGGGCCACCGTGGTCGCCGTGAACCTGAACGCGTCCGGGCCGATCGTCGGCCCCTACCTGGCCGACTTCCTGCGCGTGGGCTCCGAGTTCGGTCCCACCACGATCACGCGCTTCTACGCGCTCCACATGCTGGCGATTCCCGGCCTGATCGCCGCCCTGATCGGCGCGCACCTCTACCTGGTGGCCAAGCTCGGCACCACCGCGCCGCCGTGGCTGAAGGCCGAGAAGAAGGACCTCCTCAAGGAAGAGGTCTAGGCGTGGACGCCCGCGAGAAGGAGCAGTACCTCCGCGAATACTCGATCCTGAAGAACCAGGGCAAGCCGTTCTTCCCCTATGCGGTCGCGAAGGACTCGCTGATGGCCTGCCTCGTCCTGGCCGTGATCATCATGCTGTCGATCCTGTTCGGGGCCGAACTGGGCCCGAAGGCCGACCCGACCACCACCACCTACACGCCGCGGCCAGAGTGGTACTTCTTCTTCCTCTTCGAGCTGCTGCGCGTGGTCAAGCCGCCGGAGCTGGTCTTCCTCGCCACGATCGGCATCCCGACGATCTGCCTGGTGCTGCTGCTCGTACTGCCGTTCATTGACCGCAACCCGGAGCGCAACCCGCTGCGCCGGCCGATCGCCACGGTCGCCGGCATCGCGACCATCGCCGCGATGGCGTACCTCACGATCCTCGGCGCGCTGGCGGGCTCGCCGACGGAGATCGACCAGGCCGCGCCGCCCGGGCTCGAGAAGGGCCAGGAGGTCATGGCCTCCTCGGGCTGCCTCGGCTGCCACAAGGTCGGCGAGAACGGGAACACGCTGGGCCCGAACCTCACCGACGTCGGCGACCGGCTCGGAAAGGACGCCATCGCGCGCACGCTCGTGAACCCGACCCCGCCGATGCCGCCTTACCGGCAGCTGCAACAGAGCAACCCCGAGCAGTTCAACCAGCTCGTCGAGTACGTCGCCTCGCTCAGGGACGAGTGACCGGGAGCGCATGACCGGGGGCACCCCCGAGTCGGGCACCCTGCCCGACACCCAGGTCCGGGCGATGTTCGACAGGATCGCCCGCGTCTACGACCGCATGAACTCGGTCATGACCGCGGGGATGCACCACCGCTGGCGCGAGCGGGCGGTCGACCTGGCGCGGGTGGGTCCCGGATCGCATGCCCTCGACGTGGCCACGGGCACGGGGGACCTCGCGGTCGAGCTGGCGCGGCGCGGCGCCGAGGTCACCGGCATGGACTTCGCGCCGGCGATGCTCGAGATCGCGCGTGAGAAGGCGCCGGGCCTTACGTTCGAGGAGGGCGATGCGCTCGCGCTCAGCCACCCCGATGGCAGCTTCGACGCGGTGACGGTCGGGTTCGGCGCGCGCAACTTCGCCGACCTCGACCGCGGCCTCGGCGAGATGGCGCGCGTGGCCAGGCCGGGCGGGCGGGTGGTGGTGCTCGAGATCACGACTCCGCAGAAGCCGCCGCTGTCGTGGTTCTTCAGGGCGTGGTTCGACACCGTGGTGCCGGCGCTCGGCCGGCTGGCCGGCGACCCGGACGCCTACACCTACCTACCCAGCAGCGTGCGGCGCTTCCCGGACCCGGAGGAGCTGGCCGCGCGGATGGCCGCCACGGGGCTCGAGGACGTTCGCTGGCTGCTCACGGCGGGCGGCATCATCGCGATCCACGCCGGGACGCGGCGGTGAACACGGCGCAGGCACAGCTGGGAGCGGTGCTGTCCGCGGGCGGCGCCGCGCTGGCCCGGCTGCTGGAGCGCACGGAGAGCCGGCTGGCCCTCGTGGCGGAGAGCCACGGAGCCGAGCTCGGCGCGCACGCCAGGGGGACACTGGCGGCGGGCGGCAAGCGCCTGCGGCCGGTGCTCGTCTTCCTCTGTGGGCAGGGCGACGATGACCGCCTCGTGGCCGCGGGCGCGGCGGTCGAGCTGCTCCACATGGCCACGCTCGTGCACGACGACGTGCTCGACGCGGCCGAGCTGCGTCGCGGGCGCCCGACGGTGTTCGCCTCGGCCGGCCGCCCGGCGGCCACCGCCACCGGAGACCTGCTCTTCTCGCGCGCGTTCGCGGAGCTCGCCGCCACCGGCAGCGAGGAGGCGGTGCGCGCGCTTTCGACGGCCTCCTCGGCGCTTGCGCGCGGCGAGCTGATGCAGCGAGCGGACGCCTGGGACGAGCACGTGACGCCCGAGCGCTACCTCGAGCGCTGCCGCCTGAAAACGGCGAGCCTCTTCGAAGCCTCCTGCCGGCTCGGCGCCCTGTTCGGCGGCCGGCCCGACCTGGCCGGAGCGCTCGGCGGCTTCGGCGAGCAGGTGGGGCTCGCGTTCCAGATGCTCGACGACGTGCTCGACGTCTCCGGCCCGCCGGAGCGAACCGGCAAGCCGCGCGGCGCCGACCTCCTCGACGGCACCGTGACGCTGCCGCTGATCCTGGCGCGCCGCGTGGACCCGAGCCTCCCCGGATCGGTGACGACGGTGGACGAGGCCGCCGCGGCGAGCGACCGCATCACGGCCACCGGGGTGCTCGAGGAGGCGCGAACGCAGGCCTTGGCCCACGTGGCCGAGGCGAAGGAAAGCCTCGCCCGCCTGGATCTCTCGAAGGAGCGCCTGCACGCGCTCAGCCTGGTGGCCGACGGCGTGGTCGAGCGCTACGCCTAGGCCCGCGGCCTAGAAGTCTTCGGGGAGGATCGCGTCGGCCTGGAGGGCGCCTGCGAAGCGCTCGATCTCGTCGGCCATGTTGGCGCGCATGAGGCGCTTGTAGTCACG
>DASUQG010000358.1:0-6481 GCA_036280695.1 Thermoleophilaceae bacterium | reverse complement strand
CGACCTGCTGGCCGGCGACGAGGGCCTGCGCGAGGCGTTCTCGTCGCGCTTTGAGCACGTGCTCGTCGACGAGTTCCAGGACACGAATGAGCTCCAGAACGAGCTGCTCGAACTGCTTGTCCCCTGCCCCGCGAAAGCGGGGGATTGGGGGCTCGCGCGCGGGAACCTGTTCAGGGTCGGCGACGAGAACCAGTCGATCTACCGCTTCAGGCACGCCGACGTCGGTGTGTTCCGGAAGCATTGGGAGCGGGCGCAGGCCGGCGGCCGGGCGGAGAGCATCACCGTGAACTTCCGCTCGCGCGGGGAGATCCTCGACGCGATCGACCTCGCCTTCGAGCGCACCTGGGGCGAGCGCTTCGAGCCGCTGCGCGAGGCGCCGGGCGCGCGCGAGCCGAAGCCGCGTACGTCGCCCTGCGTCGAGCTGCTCGTGGTGGACAGGACGAGGGGCTGCTGGGACGACCTGCTGGCGAGCGAGCCCGACCCGTTCGGGGAGCCCATGCACGCGGCGCCCCCGTGGCGCGCCGCCGAGGCCCGGCTGCTCGCGAAGCGGGTGGACGAGCTCACACGCGAGGGGCCGTGGTCGTACGGCGACGTGGTGATGCTCTTCCGTGCGACCACCGCGATGGGCCTCTTCGAGCGCGCGCTCGACGAGCGCGGGATACCCGTGCACGTGGTCGGCGGCCGCGGCTACTGGGGTCAGCAGCAGGTGATGGACCTGCGCCACTGGCTCGCGGCGCTGGCGAACCCGCTCGACGGGCTCGCCGTCTACTCCATCCTGGCCTCGCCGCTGGCGGGGCTGTCGCTTGACGCCGTGGCCCTGATCGCCCTGCGAGCGCGGCGCTCCGGGCGCGACCCGTGGTGGGCCCTGAGCGCGGCGCTCGGGCGCGACCGCGGCGAGGCCGACCCCGAGCTGCTCGAGCAGCTCCCCGCCGAGGACCGGCGGCGCCTGACCGCGTTTGCCGACCGCTTCGAGGCCGAGCGCAGGATCGCGGGACAGGTCTCGCTCGAGACCCTGATCGACCGCGCCGTCACGCTTACCGGGTACGACCGGCACCTGCTGTCGCTGCCGGGCGGCACGCGCCGCATGGCGAACGTCCGCAAGCTGATGCGGATGGCGCGCGAGTACGAGGCCGACGAGGGCCGCAACCTGCGCGGCTTCATCGACGCAATCGCGGAGCGCGACGCCATCCAGACCCGCGAGGGCGAGGCTCCGCTCGAGGCCGAGGCGCTGGACGCCGTGCGGATGATGACCGTGCACCGGGCGAAGGGGCTCGAGTTCCCGGTCGTCTGCCTGGCCGATCTCGGCAAGGACGGCCGCGACGACGACGGCTCGCTGCGGATCTCGGAGGACGGCAGCGTGGGCCTGCGGCTCGCCGGGCTCGGCGGCGGGGCGGTGGACAGCGCGCGCCTCGAGCGCATCAAGGCGGAGGGCAAGGTTGCGGCCGAGGAGGAGGAGCGCCGGATCTTCTACGTGGCGGTCACGCGCGCGCAGGAGCACCTAGTCCTGAGCGGCGCCACCGACCTCGCCAAGCGCCCGGACCCGTCGGAGCTCGCCGAGCCGATGCGCTGGATCTGGCGCGGGTTCTGCGCGGACCTGCCCACGGACGGGGCGCACGGCATCCACGTCGACAGCCGCGAGGACCGCGACGTGGCCGTTCGCTGGACGCTCTGCACGCCGACCACGATCGACGAGGTGCTGCCGGCCGCGGACCGCACGCCACGCGCACCCGAGCGCGAGGAGCCGCCGGGCTACGAGCAGCCGCTGCTGGAGCTCGGCATGCTGCCGGCACCGCGCGCACTCCCCGTGAGCCGCCTGAGCTACTCCGGGCTCGAGGACTACCGGCGCTGCGGGTACCGCTTCTACCTCCAGCGTGCGCTCCGCCTCGCCCCGGTCGAGCGGCCGGCCGGGGGCGAGCCGGCGGCCGAGCCCGGCATCGGCGCCCTGCTACGCGGAACCGTCGTCCACGGGCTGCTCGAGCGGCTCGACTTCGAGCGCCCGCTCGTTCCGAGCGACGCAGACGTGGCTGCAGCGATCGAGATGCACGGCATGGACGCTCTGCCCGCCGATGTCGATGACGTGCGCGACATGGTCCAGCGGCTCGCCGGCTCAGAGCTGCGCCAGCGCATCGCCGCTGCGCGGCGCGTGCGCACCGAGCTGCCGTTCGCCTTCACGCTCGAAATAGGGAATCGCAGCCTGCTCATCAACGGCGTGGTGGACGTTCACGCGGACGAAGGCGCGAAGACGCTGGTGGTCGACTGGAAGAGCAATCCCCTCGGCGAGCTCGACCCGGAGACCCTGACGGCGCAGTCGTACTCGACTCAACGGCTCGTCTACGCTCTCGCCGCCCTGAAGGCGGGCGCGGAGCGTGTCGAGGTGGTCCACTGCTACCTCGAGCGGCCGGACGAGCCGGCCGTGGCGGTGTACGAGGCGGCGGATCTGGAGGGCCTCGAGCACGAGCTGCTGGGGCTCGCGCGCGGCGTCGTCGAGGGCCGCTTCGAGCCGTCCGCCGAACCGCATTTCGCGCTCTGTGCGGACTGTCCCGGGCGGGCGGCGCTGTGCGTGCACGAATCCGACCTCACATTGCGCCTTTCCGTCGGGACCCCGTCCTAATGTGGCGGCCATGCCACTGTGCTTCATCGAGCCGCAGGAAGCGATCAGGGTCGTAGCGGAGAGCGTCGGGCGCGAGGCCCGGCGCCAGCTGCTCGGCGAGGTCGTGCGCGCCTGGGTCGACGAGATCCCGGAGGACGAGCTCCAGGTCCACTACGCGAAGGCGGTGGACGAGCTCGACGACGACGACCTGTCGATGCTCGCGGCATGGCACGCGTCGCTCGAGGTCGGCCAGCCGATCGCGAACAAGGAGTTCCTGCTCGGTGCGTTCTCCCGCCTGGGCGACCACCGGCGCGAGGCGCTCCGGATCGCCGCCGGGTTCAAAGGCGAGGATGCGTTCGAGGCCGGCGTGAGCGAGGAGCAGGCCCTCAGCACCGTGCTCCCCTGGCTCTCCGACGAGCGCCTGATGGAGCTCGCCGCCGAGGCGGTTGAGCTGTATTGCTGGGACCGCCTGGGAAGCGACAATTAGCGGCCCGCATAGCGTCGCCTGGCTGCGTCCTTGGTCGCTCGCGTGCCAGGGCACGCGTCGCTCCCTGCGTCCTTGCCATGCTCGCTCTGCGAACCGTAATTGCGCTTCCCCCCTTGGTCCTCTTCATCGCACTCGCGGGCTGCTCTGAGCCGGCCCCGGATACCGCTGAGTCCGGCCAGCGCACTGCTGCCCGGGTGACCAAGCACACCGACGGAGACACGCTGTGGCTATCGGGCATCGGCAAGGTGCGGCTGATCGGGGTCGACACCCCCGAGGTCCACGGCGGCGCCGAGTGCTACGGCCGCGAGGCGTCCGCCTTCGTCGAGCGCACGGTGCCGCTCGGCAGCAAGGTGAGCTACCAGCTCGGCGTGGACGAGCGCGACCGCTACGGGCGAGCGCTCGCTTACGTCTGGCTCCGCGACGGGCGCTTCCTGAACCGGCTGCTGGTGGCCCGCGGCTACGCCACATCGCTGACGGTGCCGCCGAATGTGGAGTACGAGGGCGCCTTCGTCCGGGCGGCGCGACGGGCGCGCGAGGCAGGCCGCGGCCTCTGGGGCTCCGACTGTCCTGCCTAGCCGGGTCTATGTCCCGGTAAAGCAGGACGGTCGAAGAAAACCGACTCCCTCACCGCTGTCGTAATCTGCGGAACCATGACCGCGTCGCTGCCGCCCGACGTCCAACAGGTCTTCGACAAGTTCATCACGACCGAGTTCACGACCGTGGACGCGCGCGGGCGCCCGATCTGCTGGCCGCTCACGCCGTACTACCGGCAGGGCGATCCCTGCATCGACGTGACGACCGCGCTCGGCTACCCGAAGAAGGCCGACGAAGCGCGGGCCAACCCGAAGGTCTCCCTGCTGTTCTCGGACCCGACGGGCAGCGGCCTCGAGGCCCCACCGCAGGTGCTCGTGCAGGGAATCGCGGATGTCGACGCGCGCGACCTCGAGGCCAACCGCGTGCGCTACACGCGCGAGTCGCTCGAGAAGCTCCCGGGCTCCAAGGACCTGCTGCCGCCGAAGCCGCTCCAGCGGCTGTTCAGCTTCTACTTCACACGTCTATACATCCACGTCCGCCCCGAGCGCGTGTACGTCTGGCCGGACGGCGATCCCACGCGCGAGCCACAGCTCTTCGACGCTCACATGGAGGAGGTCCGCTCGGGGCACGACGAGGAACCCGCCGCGCCGCACGCCGGCACCGAGGGCGGGACGCCGGTCTGGGACGCGCGCATGGACCAGTTGGGCGGGCAGTACCCGGACGCGGTGCTCTCGCTCGTGGCTCCGGATGGGTTCCCGTTCTCCGTGCGCGTGCCCATCTCGGTTGACCGATCCGCACGCCGGATCCGGCTCGGCGGCGGCGTGCTCGGCGTGCCGGTTCAGCCGGGCCTCGCGTGCGCGACCGTCCACGACCATGCCGAGGACTTCTCGTGGCAGCGCAACTTCCAGATCCGCGGCGACCTCGTGGAGGAGAACGGCGGCTGGGTGCTGGTGCCGCACCGCCTGGTGGGCGGCCTGGAACTGCCGCCGGTGTCGAAGCTCGAGCTCTACCGGATGAATGCGCGCAAGATGCTCCGCTTCTGGCGCACCGCAAAAAAAGCGAGACGCGAACTAAGCGCTTGAGGAGCGCGCTACCGGTGACCGAAGTCTCCGGAGCGGCGCGGCGAGCCTCACATCCTCGTGGCTTCGCTCTTTGCGCTTGGGTCCGCGTCTCTGCCGAGCAGTAGAACACGAGAGCCGGTTCCCCGTCAAGTGGCCCATCCGCAAGAGCCCGCTCGTTGCGAGGAAAGCCCGCCGGGCGCGTATTGTGGGCCCATGGAGGCCACGGCCAAGGCCAGGGGCGCCCGCGACGGTCGCACGGTCAGGGCCGAGCGGACCCGGCAGGCGCTGGTCGACGCCCTGCTCGAGCTGCTCTACGAGGGCGAGCTTCAGCCGACCGCCGAGCGGATCGCGGCGCGCGCCGGCGTGTCCGAGCGCTCGCTGTTCCAGCACTTCGCGGACCGCGAGGCGCTCTATCAGGCCGTCGCGGTGCAGCAGTACGAGCGCATCGCGCCGACGCTCGAACAGATCGACGTGTCGCTTCCGCTCCCGGAGCGGATCGACGCCTTCGCCCGGCAGCGCGCCCGCCTGCTCGAGACCGTCACGCCCGTGAGGCGCGCCGCGCTGCTCCTCGAACCCGAGTCGGAGGTCGTATCGAGCTGGCTCCAGAGCACCCGCCGGCAGAAGGCGAGGGAGCTCGAGCGGGTGTTCCGCGCCGAGCTCGAGCGGCGCGGGCAGAGCGAGCGCGGCGTGCTGCTGGCGGCGCTCGTGGCGGCGTCCGCCTGGACCTCCTGGGAGTCGCTCCGCGCCCACCAGCGCCTGAGCGTCGAGCGCTCGCGCGCGGCGATGGCCGCCACGATCGCGGCGCTACTCGCCGCCGAGCGCTGACTCGATCTCCGGGATCGCCTGCGCGGCGCTCTCGAACCGGACCGCTGCCATGCCCAGGGCCCGCGCGGTTTCGCAGTTCACGTCGAGGTCGTCCACGAACACGCACCGCTCCGGGCTGACGCCGCCGAGGCGCTCGAGCGTGAGCGCGTAGATCGCCGGGTCGGGCTTGCGAAGACCGACGAACGCGGAATCCACCACCAGCTCGAACAGCTCGTCGATCTCCGGCAGCTTCGCGCGCCAGAGCGGCTCCCACTCGCGCACGTTGTTCGTAAGCAGCGCGGCGCGCACTCCGCGGCCGCGCAGCTCGCGAATGAACCCGATCATGTCCCGGTTCGGGTCGAGGCGCTCGAAATAGAGCGCGCGCAGGCGGGCCAGGTCGAAGCCGTTCTCCAGGTGCGGCTCGATCCGGTCGCGAAACTCGGTCTCGGTGATCTCGCCGCGCTCGAGCACGAACAGCGGGTGGTCGCCGTGCTCCTCGGCGGCGAGTCCCATCGCCTTGCCGAGCTCCTCGAGCGAGACGCCGGACTCCTCCTGGTAGGCGAGAAAGCCCTCCTGCAGCGGCGTGGTGAGTACGCCGCCGAAGTCGCTGATCAGGACGTTCCTCATGCGGCGGCGGGTGGCTCGGTGCGCGACATCAGCTCGTAGGCGCCGATGCCCTCGCGCCCGTCGAGTCGCCAGCGAAAGACGGCAACGTGGACCTGGAGGCCCTCCAGGTCGAGCGAGGAGCCGGCGATCACCTGGCCCGACCCGCGGCGCGGGTAGTCCTCACCCGGCACCCACAGCTCGAGGCCGGCGCTGCGCTGGCGCCCACCGCCGTCGTACACGGTGGAGATGCGCGCGTCCTCCACGGCGAGGACGGCGTCGTCCTCGACCAGTCGCGCGGTCACCACCTCGTCGCCATGCCCGACGGCGTCGCGGGGGCGCCGCGCGATCGCCAGCAGAGCGTGCCGCTCGTCGACGAGGGCGGAGATGGTGCGTATCGCG
>DASUQG010000357.1:0-6700 GCA_036280695.1 Thermoleophilaceae bacterium | reverse complement strand
ATCGGCGGCGCAACCTCGACCACACCCGCGAGGAGCTGAAGACGGAGAAGGCCCGGCAGCTGCGGGAGCTCGAGCGCGTGTCCGGCCTCAGCGCCGGGCAGGCGAAGCAGATCATGATGCGCGAGCTCGAGGACGAGCTGCGCCACGAGAGCGCACGCATCATCAGGCAGGTGGAGGAGGAGACCCGCCACGACGCCGACCGTCGCGCCCGCAGCATCCTCGCCGCGGTGATGCAGCGGGTGGCGTCGAGCCATGCGGTCGAGACCACGGTCTCGGTGGTGGAGCTGAAGTCGGACGAGCTGAAGGGCCGGATCATCGGCAGGGAGGGCCGCAACATCCGCGCGCTCGAGACCCTCACCGGGATCGACTTCATCATCGACGACACCCCCGGCGCGGTGCTGCTGTCGGGCTTCGACGGCGTGCGCCGCGAGATCGCCCGTCTCACGCTCGAGCGCCTGCTCACCGACGGGCGCATCCACCCGGCCCGCATCGAGGAGGCGTTTCACCAGGCCAAGTCGGAGATCGACCAACACGTCGTGGAGGTGGGGGAGCAGGCTGTCTTCGAGGCGAACGTCGGCTCGCTGCACCCCGAGCTCGTGAAGCTGCTCGGCCGGCTCAAGTTCCGCACGAGCTACGGCCAGAACGTGCTCCACCACTCGGTCGAGTGCGCGCGCCTGGCGGGGATGCTGGCCGCCGAGCTGGGCGCCGACCCGCGCGTGGCGGCCCGCGCCGCGCTGCTGCACGACATCGGCAAGGCCGTCTCGCACGAGACCGACGGCCCGCACGCGCTGGTGGGCGGCGAGCTGGCTCGCCGCTACAAGGAGTCGGAGGGCGTGGCGCACGCGATGGAGGCGCACCACAACGAGGTGGAGCTCCAGACCGTGGAGGCCGTGATCGTGCAGATCGTGGACTCACTCTCGGGTGCGCGGCCCGGCGCCCGCGGGGAGTCGCTGGAGCAGTACGTGAAGCGGCTCCACGAGCTCGAGGCGATCGCGTGCCGCCACACGGGCGTGGACAGGGTCTATGCCATGCACGCCGGTCGCGAGATCCGCGTGATCGTGCACCCCGAGGAGGTGGATGACGACGCCGCCACGCTGCTCTCCCACCAGATCGCCCGCGACGTGGAGAAGGAGCTCGAGTACCCGGGTCAGATCAAGGTCACGGTGATCCGGGAGAGCAGGGCCACCGACTACGCCAAGTAGATGGAGCGCCTGCTGGTGTGGCGAGGCCTCGACGCCTGGCGCGCCGAGAGCACCTTCGTCCAGACCGAGGGCGACCGCCTGGCCGCGCACGGCACGCAGCTCGGCTCGGGGCCGTACCGGCTCGACTATCAGCTGCGCACAGGGCACGAATTCGTGACCGAGAGCGTCGAGCTCTCGCTGCTCCACGCCGGCGAGCTGCGGCGCCTGCGGCTCGTCCGGGCGACGGATGGGACCTGGACAGCGGACGACATGCCGCTGCCAGAGCTCGATGCTGCGCTCGACTGCGACGTGCTCGCCTCGCCGATCTTCAACACCATGCCGGTGCTCCGCCACGAGATGCTGGCGGGCGGTGAGGCGCGCGACCTCGTGATGGCGTTCGTGACCGTGCCGGAGCTGGCCGTGACGCGCTCAGAACAGTGCTACACGCCGCTGGGCGAGGGGCGGGTCCACTACGCCTCGGGCGACTTCAGCGCGGACATCCACTTCGACGCCGACGGCCTCGTGACCCTCTACGAGGGCTATCTCGAGCGGGTCTAGGTCTATCCTCGGCGGTCGTGGCCGGCAAGCGCTACCACCTGACCACCTTCGGGTGCCAGATGAACGAGCACGACTCCGAGCGGATGAAGGGCATGCTCGAGTCGCTCGGGTACCGGGAGGCCGCCGATCGCGAGGGCGCGGACCTGATCCTCTTCAACACCTGCTCGATCCGTGAGAAGGCGGACAACCGGCTGGTCGGGCACCTCGGCGAGGCGAAGCGCCTCAAGGGGGAGGACCCCGAGCGGGTGATCGGCATCGGCGGCTGCTGGTCGCAGTCCCTGAAGGACCAGGTCTTCGAGATGTTCCCGTTCGTGGACGTGGCGTTCGGTCCCGGCCAGGTGCACAAGCTGGCGGAGTTCCTCACGAGCGACAGCCTCACCGCGCAGGGCTTCTTCGAGTTCGAGGGCTTCACCGGCCACCTGCCGATGAAGCGCGAGCGCGAGTACCAGGCGTGGGTGCAGATCTCGGTCGGCTGCAACTGCGCGTGCTCGTACTGCATCGTGCCGTCCACGCGCGGGCGCGAGGTCTCGCGTGGCGCCGCGGAGATCGTGGCCGAGGTGGAGCGGGTGACGGCGGATGGGGTGAAGGAGGTCACGCTGCTCGGGCAGAACGTCTGCTCATACGGGCGCGACCTCCCGAAGGGCTCGAAGACCAGCTTCGCCGAGCTGCTCGCGATGATCGACTCCATCGAGGGCATCGAGCGCATCCGCTACACGAGTCCGCACCCGAAGGACATTCGCGAGGACGTGATCGCCGCGCACGCGGAGCTGCCGAGCGTCTGCGAGCACATCCACCTGCCGCTCCAGTCGGGCTCCAGCCGGATCCTCAAGGCGATGCGGCGCACCTACAACCGCGAGCGCTACCTCGACCGGGTGGCGATGATCCGCGAGCTGGTCCCGGACTGCTCGCTCACCACCGACATCATCGTGGGCTTCCCGGGCGAGACCGAGGACGACTTCGCTGCCACCCTCGACCTCGTCGAGCAGGTGCGCTACGACTCGGCCTTCACGTTCATCTACTCGCCGCGGCGCGAGACCGAGGCAGCCACGCTGCCCGACCAGATTCCGCACGACGTGGCGAGCGAGCGGATGGGGCGGCTCGTGGAGGCGGTCCAGCGGCACGCCAGCGAGCGGGCGCAGCGGTTCGTGGGACGCACGATGGAGGTGCTGGTGGAGGGCCCGTCCCGAACTGACCCGTCGAAGCTGCGCGGGCGCATCCGCCACAACAAGACGGTCAACTTCGCCGGGGTGGCGGCGCCCGGCGAGCTCACCGAGGTGGAGATCGCCTCGGCCACCAGCACGACGCTGGCCGGCGACGAGCTACTTGTGGCTCGTCTGGGATAGCCCCGCGCGCGCCTGCTCTAGCTCGGCCCGGAGCTTCTCGAGCTCGGACTTCAGCTCCCGCTCTGTGAGGGCGTGAACCTGCGCCTGGCGCTCGTTCTCGTCCCGCAGCGCGCTCAGGGCGGCGCGGGCGGCCTCGGCCCGCCGGTCGGCGTCCGCGGTCAGCTCGAGCTGGTCACGGGCGTCGGCAAGCTGGCGCTCCAGCTGCCTGAGGCGCTCGGTGTCCTCTGGAGCGGCCGGCGTGGTGGCGGCGGCCGCCTCGAGCTCGGCCTCGTGGCGCGCCTGCTCCTCCGCGAGCGCCTCCTCGCCGCGAGCGCGCAGCGCCTCCAGCTCCTTCGCGTTGCGCTCGCGCTCGGCGTCGATGGCCGCGGCCGTGCGGTTTCGCTCGGCCTCGACCTCCTCCACACGGCGGGCGCGCTCGGCGGTCAGCTCGTCGTCGTGCACGGCCTTGAGCGAGGCCACGGCCTCCTCGTGCGCCGCCTTCAGCTCCGCGATCGCCTCCTCGTGCTTGGCCCTGACCGCCGCCATGGACTCGTCGTGGTTGGCGCGCAGCGCAGCCAGGGCCTGCTGGGCGCTCGAGCGCTCGGCGCGCAGGGCCTCCTCGGCGCCGTGCTCGTGCGCGGCCAGAAGGCGCTCGTGCTCCCCGCGGAGCGCCGCCAGCGCCTCCTCGCGCTCGCGCTCCGCCGCCGACTCCGCCTGCTCGCCGTGCGCGGCCACCTCGGCCAGCGCCTTGTCGCGGGCCACGAGTGCCAAGGCGAGCTCCTCGCGCAGCCGTGACAGCTCGCGCTCGTCAGCCTCGCGCCGCTCAGATGACGAGCCGCTCGCGGCTGCGCTCTCCGCCGCCGGGCGCTGGCCGCTCTCGGCCTCGGGCGGCTCGCCCGCGGCCTCTTCGTCCGGCGGCACGATCACCGTGCTCACCGGCTGGCTCTCGCCTGGCGCCGGCTCCTGCATGAATACAAGCGTGTCTAGCAGCTTCACGATCTGACTGCGAGCCGCAACCGCAGGGCGCACCGCGAGCTTGGTCATCACGGCGATGTCGCTGAGGCCGAGCGCGTCGCCGGGGTCGGCCACCGCGAGCACGAGCGCGCCGTCGTCGGTGAAGCCGACCGGCGCCGCCAGATAGCGCTTGGCGGCCGTCTTGCGCAACAGGCCGGCGGCCGACGTGTCCACCGCGAACTCGCTCAGGTCGATGTGGTCCAGCCCGTAGCGC
The DNA here is from genome assembly GCA_036280695.1 of Thermoleophilaceae bacterium. Lineage (GTDB taxonomy): Bacteria > Actinomycetota > Thermoleophilia > Solirubrobacterales > Thermoleophilaceae > JACVRW01. Next base: position 2,411 of record DASUQG010000357.1, on the reverse strand, counting down.
TCCGCCAGAGCGCGGGCGAGCTGGTCCTCACTGATCGCGCCGCTCTGGAGCAGGACCTTCTCGGGCGTGGGCTGGCCCGGGTTGCGGGCGGTCTGCACGGCGTCCTCCGCCTGCGCCGCGGTCACGAAGCCGAGCTCCACCAGGATGTCGCTGAGGAAGCGCCTGCCCGCGCCGCTGAGGCTTGGCGGCGTAACGCCGGCGCCCGACAGCGGCGCGCCCGTGCCCGGCGCGGCGATCGAGGCGCCCGTGACCGGGTCCGTGCTCATGAGCTCCCCCTGGACGGTCCGGTGCCGAGCGGCGTTCCGTTGTGCCTGGCGGGAGAGGTGCGCGCCGAGATCTCGGCGAGCTCGAGCGCCTCGTTGGTCGAGCTCGCGTCCGCCAACCGCTGGATGCCGTACGAGAGCTGGAGGTTGGCCGGACGGCCGTCGGTCACGCGCTCCAGGGCCCGCTCCGCGCGCCCGAGGAATGCCAGCGCGCCGTCGGGGCCCTTGCAGCCCACCAGCACGGCGCTCAGGGCGTCCGGCGAGACGCGCGCGAGGTAGTCGGTGCGGCGGATCGCGCCGCCCAGCACCTCGGCCACGTCCTTCAGCAGCAGATTGGTCATCGCCTCGCCGTAGCGCTCGGTCAGAGTCTCGCGGTCGTGGAGGTGGCAGACAACCACGTAGGACTCGACCGTCCCGCGCTTGCTCAGCTCCCACTCGCGCTCGATCGCCGCGAGCAGCGTCTCCCGGTTCGGCAGGCCCGTGACCGGGTCGGTGCTCGCGCGGTCGCGCGCCGCCTCGGCGAGCCGCCGCAGCTCGGCTCGGGACGAGATGCTCTCCCACTCGTAGGACAGGAGCCGGGCGCCGACGAGCAGCAACTGGGCGATCTGGCGCGGCGGCGCCGCGCCGTCGGCGCCGGTGGCGAGCAGCACGCCGACCACGCGTCCGTCGGCGGCGTCGAGCGGAGCCGCCACCCAGTTCGCCGGGCAGAGCGCCGCGAGCGAGTCGCCGTCGAGCAGGTCGCCGGCGGCCGAGCCGGTGGCGGGCACGCCGCGCGCGAGCGGGATCACCGATCCGCGCGGCACACCGTCGCCGCGCGCGTCGATAACGCGACACTCGCCCTCGTCCCAGTCCACTTGGCCCAGCGCGAGGCTGCCGCCGGGCAGGGCGCTTTCGAGCAGGCCGAGCACCGCCGTGGCGGCATCGGCGAAGCTTCCGAATCGCCGCGAGGCGAGGCGGGAGAGGGCGTCGAGGATCTGGGTGCTCATGCTTCCCCGTCTTGATCGGCAAAAACGGGGTGCTCCCGAAGGGTCGGGTGAGAACTGCCCTAGAGGACGCGCTTTTCCAGGTCTGTCAGCGCTGCACGAGCCGCGAGCACCCCGCCGCCCGACCATTGGGGCGCAGGGCCGATCCGAACGATCGCGTCGCGCTCGCGTCCGGGCTCGACGCCGAGGTCGGCGATGATGCTGTCGCCGAAGGCGTTCGGCTGAGCGAGCACCACGCCGACTCCGGTGCCGGCCAGCGCCTTCCTGACCCTCGCGACGCGGTTGTCCCAGTCGATCAGGAGCTTCTCGGCGTCGTTCGTGCGCCCGAGCGCCTCGCCGTGGAGGCGCAGGTTGAGCTTCCAGTCGTCGCCCTCGCTCATCACGGTCGGCGCGATCTTGCTGAGCTGTTCGTAGAGGTCGCCGTCGCCCTCCTTGGTGCCCAGGATCACGTCGGGGTCGGCGGCCTCGGTGGCGGCCAGGTCGAGCTTGGTCAGCGGCGGCACCACGTCGACCCCGCGCGCCTCCGAGCGCAAGTACTCGGGCAGTAGCCCGCCCGGCATGGCCGCGCGCACCGGCCGCACGCCCAGGGCGAGCGTGTCGCCGAGCGTGTCCGCGCTGAGCGTCATCGGGCGCTCGCCCACCCCGGGCACCTTGGTGCCGGTGAGCGGGTCGAGCGCGTGCTGCACCTTGAGCGGCCGCTGGGTCTCCTTGGACTCGTCGAAGCCCGACTCCTGGCAGCCCGCAAGCGCGGCCACGACCGCTAGGGCGATGAGAACGCGTCCGCGCACGAGCGGTATTACTAGCGATCGTGGCGAGCCCAGCCTCCGTCATAGCCCTCTTCGGCCCCACCGGTGTGGGCAAGACCGCCGTGGCGATCGAGATCGCGGAGCGGCTGCGCGAGCGCGGCGAGGACCCGCTGGCGATCTCGGCGGACGCGCTACAGGTCTACCGCGGCCTCGAGATCCTCACCGGCGCCGCGACGCCGGAGGAGCAGCGGAGGCTCGAGCACCGGCTGCTCTCCTTCGTGCCGATCACGGAGAGCTTCTCGGCCGGGCAGTTCGCCGCCCTGGCGCACGCCGAGATCGACTCGGCGCTCGCGGAAGGGCGCCGCCCGATCGTGGTGGGGGGCACCGGCCTCTACCTCCAGGCCGCCCTGACGGACCTC
>DASUQG010000356.1:0-5540 GCA_036280695.1 Thermoleophilaceae bacterium | reverse complement strand
TGATCGCCGCGCTCGTGGGCCGCGCCGGCCGCAACCTGAAGCGGCTCTCCGAGCTCGAGTCGGCCTAGCCGGCGCGCAGGGCGCGCGAGCGGTCCGCCACCGGCTGGAGGAAGTCCGGCAGGGGGCGGACCAGGCCGCGCCCGGTCTCGCGCTCCCAGATCTGCTCGAGCTGGGCGAGGTGCTCGTCCATCACCTCGTCGATCAGCGGGAAGTCCGCCGAGCGGATCGCGGCGAGGGTGCGCTCGTGGATCGAGATCACCCAGTCGGGCACGAGCGGCGCGTGCACGGCCATGTCGCGTGCGATCTCCAGCCGGCGGAAGAGGCTCCGAATCAGCTGCACGACGGTCGAGTTGCGCGTGGCGCGCGCCATCGCCAGGTGGAACTTGAGATCGAGCTGGAGGAACAGGTCCTCGTTCTCGAGGAAGTCGTCCGCGTTCGCTAGCGCGCGCTTGCGCTCGATCAGCGCCGCCATCGCCGCGAAGTCCTCCTCGCTCGCGTGCACAGCGGCGAGCTGGGCCACCCGCGGCTCCAGCAGCCTGCGCGCCTCGAGCACGCCGGCCACCTCGCTCACGCGGATCGCCTGGCGGCTGCGGAGCAGGTCGCGCGGGATCAGCTCGGACGCCACGAAGATGCCGCCGGACTGGCCGCGGCGGACGACGAGCACGCCGGCCTCGGCCAAGACCTTCACGGCCTCGCGCAGGGTCGGACGGCTGATCCGCATCTGGGCCGCGAGCTCGCGCTCGGACGGCAGGCGGTCACCCATGTGGAGATCGCCGGCCTTGATCCGCTCGGCGATCTGCTCGACGGCCTCCTCGAAGGTGCGGCGCGACGAGACGGGCTCGAATGAGCTTTCCAAAGCAAGCCCAGGATATCCCGCGGCGGTGGTGGCCACGGCCGCTAGGGGTTGCGGGCGGCGTCCACGCGCTCGAGCGCCTGGCGCTCCGCGACCTCGATCGGCGGCGTGCCCTCGTCCTCCGCGGTCTCGATCGCGAGCTCGAGACGCTCCATCGCGCGGGCGATCAGCTCGGCCTCGCCGCCCTTTCCGCCTTGGGCAAGCGCCCGGCTCGGCCGGGTGCGCAGCTCTTGCCTATCCCACTCCGTCGAGACATGGATCAGGCCGCCGCAGTTGGCCAGGAAGTCGGGGACGTAGAGGATGTCGCGCTCCATCAGGACGCGCGCCACGCCGCGGTCCGTGAGCGGGTTGTTCGCCGCGCCGGCGATCACGCGGCAGTCGAGCGTCTTCGCCAGCGCCTCGTCGATCAGTCCGCCGGCCGCGCACGGTGCCAGCACGTCGAGCTCGCTCGCCAGGATCGACTCAGCGGACGGAGCGGTCTCGAAGGCGTGCTCGCCCGCGAGCCGCTCGCAGCGCCCGCCGTCGAGGTCGCACGCGATCACGCTCGCGCCGGCCGTCGCGAGCCGGGCGGCCAGCACGGAGCCGACCTTGCCGAGTCCGATCACGCCCACGCGCCTGCCGTCGAGCTCATCCGAGCCCGTGGCCGCTGCGAGGCCCTGCCGCATCGCCTGGAAGACGGTCTCGGCGGTCACGGGGGAGGGGTCGCCTCCGCCGCCGTTGCCCGCGGAGCGCCCGACCGCGAAGCGCGTGAAGCGCGACAGGTGGTCCATGTCCGCGGTGGTAGTCCCGATGTCCTCCGCGGTGATGTAGGCACCGTCGAGCCCCTCGATCACGCGCGCGGCGCCCTCGAGGCGAAGGTTGCGCATCTCGTCGCGGCCATCGTCGATCATGACCGCCTTGCCCCCGCCGAGGTCGAGACCGGCGGCGGACGCCTTCAGCGTCATCGTCCGCGCCAGGCCCATCACGTCCTCGAGCGCCTCGCGCAGGCCCCCCGGGTAGCGCTTGAGGCGCATCCCGCCCAGCGCGGGCCCCAGCACCGTCGAGTGCACCGCGACGATGAATCGGAGGCCCGTCTCCGGGTCCTGGCGGATGACGATCTGCTCGTGATCGTCGTCTGCCAGGCCGATGTTCGCTCGCGGCGGTGGCTGGGTAGCAATGGTCATAGACCTTGACCTTATACCCGGTTGTAGACGGCATCAACCGAGTGGGCGGGAAAGCCACAGAATTGCGTTCCGTGTACCGTCAATGGTAAGTTACATTAGCCAATCGGCCTGAGCGCACTGCGCCATGCGTGGCGCGCACGACGGGAGAGAGAGGAGCCGGATGTCGATCGCCGTACCCAGAGGACCCGGGCGGCGCCCCACAGGGGGCGAGCGCGGCACCGCGGGTGGCGAGCGCTTCCGTCGCGACCGCCGCGGCGGCCGCGCGGGCGACGGCAACGGCGCCGGCCGCAGGCCGCTCCTCGACATCTCGCTCGACGACAAGTACCTCCTCGAAGACGGTCGCATCCTCCTGACGGGCCTCCAGGGCCTCGTTCGCCTGCCGCTCGACCAGCACCGCGCCGACCGCCGTCGCGGGCTCCACACCGGGACGATGATCTCCGGCTATCAGGGCTCGCCGCTCGGCGGCCTCGACAAGGAGCTCGCGCGCAACCGCAAGCTCGTCGAGGAGCACCACGTGCGCCACGTGCCCGGCCTCAACGAGGAGCTCGGCGCCACCTCTGCCTGGGGCAGCCAGCTGGCGACGCAGCTGCCTGGCGCGAAGTACGACGGCGTGCTGGCCATGTGGTACGGCAAGTCCCCGGGCCTCGACCGCGCGGCCGACTCGCTGCGCCACGGCAACTTCGTAGGCGTCTCCCGCACGGGCGGCGGCCTCGCCATCGTCGGCGACGACCCAGGCTGCAAGTCGTCCACGATCCCGAGCGCGTCCGAGTCGCTGCTCGCCAGCCTCCAGATGCCCGTCTTCTTCCCGGGCAACGTGCAGGAGGTGCTCGACCTCGGCCTGCACGCGCTCGCCTGCTCGCGCGCCTCCGGCCTCTGGTCCGGCTTCAAGATCGTGACCAGCGTGGCCGACGCCGTGGCTACCGCGGCCGTCGCGCCCGACCGCGTGATGCCGGTGATGCCGACGGTCGAGTGGAACGGCAAGCCCTACGAGCACGTGCCGAACGCCAACCTGCTGGCACCCGCCTCACTCGACATGGAGCGCACCCTGCTCGGCCCGCGCACCCAGCTCGCGCTCGCGTACGCGCGCGAGAACAGGCTGAACCGCATCGAGGGCGCCGAGCGCGCCTGGCTCGGCATCGTGGTGCCCGGAAAGACCTACTACGACCTGATGCACGCCCTGCGCGAGCTCGGTCTCGGCGGCGGAGCGCTGGAGCGCGCCGGCATCCGCATCCTGAAGCTGGGGATGATCTCTCCGCTCGAGCCCGAGATCGCCCGCGAGTTCGCCCGCGGTCTCGACGAGGTGCTGGTGGCGGAGGAGAAGGGCCCGTTCGTGGAGACGCTCCTGAAGGACGCGCTCTACGGCAGCGCGAACGCCCCGCGGATCCTCGGCAAGCAGGACGAGCGCGGCGAGCCGCTGCTTCCGCGCGAGCTGGACCTGGACGCCGACCTGATCGGCCGGGCCGTGGCGGCGCGCCTCAGCGCCCGCGGCATCCGGATCGACTCGGTGGAGGCGCGCCTGCGCAAGCTGGCGGAGATCCATGGCCGGCCAGCCGAGCTCCCGATGGCTGCGCGCACCCCGTTCTTCTGCTCCGGCTGCCCGCACAACAGCTCAGTGAAGGCCCCGGAGGGAACACTCGTGGGCGGAGGAATCGGCTGCCACACGATGGTGCTGCTGAACCCGGAGGGCAAGGGCGAGATCACCGGCATCACGCAGATGGGCGGCGAGGGCGCGCAGTGGATCGGCATGGCGCCGTTCACCGACGACAGCCACCTCGTGCAGAACCTCGGCGACGGCACCTTCCACCACTCGGGCTCCCTAGCGGTGCGCGCCGCGGTTGCCGCGGGCGTGAACATCACCTACAAGCTGCTCTACAACGAGCACGTCGCGATGACCGGCGGCCAGGCCATCGAGGGCCAGCTGAGCGTGCCGGACCTCACCCGCTGGCTCGAGCTCGAGGGCGTCAAGCGGATCATCGTCACGACCGAGGACACGGGCCGCTACCGCGGCGTCAAGCTAGCCTCGATCGCCGAGCTGCGCGACCGCAAGGAGCTGCTCGAGTCGCAGCTGGAACTCGCGGGTGTCGAGGGCGTGACCGTCCTGATCCACGACCAGGAGTGCGCCGCCGAGCTGCGCCGCCAGCGCAAGCGCGGCAAGGCGCCCGAGCCCAAGGAGCGCGTCTGGATCAACGAGCGCGTCTGCGAGGGCTGCGGCGACTGCGGCGAGAAGTCGAACTGCCTCTCGGTCCTGCCGGTGGAGACCGAGTTCGGACGCAAGACCCAGATCCACCAGGCCTCCTGCAACAAGGACCTGACCTGCCTGGAGGGGGACTGCCCGTCCTTCCTCACCGTCGTCCCGGGCGAGAAGGCAAAGCACCGCACGCCCGACCTCGACGTCGAGCTGCCGGCGCCCGAGCGCCTCGTCGGAGACGAGGACTTCGGCGTGCGCATGATGGGCATCGGCGGCACGGGCGTCGTGACCGTGAACCAGGTGCTCGGCATGGCGGCGCTGCTCGACGGCCTGCACGTGTCCGGGCTCGACCAGACCGGCCTCTCGCAGAAGGGCGGCCCGGTGATCTCAGACCTTCGCATCACGCGCGAGCTGCTGCCGGCCGCAAGCAAGATGCCGGCGGGGAGCGTTGACCTCTATCTCGGCTTCGACCTGCTCGGGGCGGGGAGCGCGAAGAATTTGCTCACCGCCGACCGCGAGCGCACCGTGGCGGTCGTGTCCACCAGCGCCGTTCCCACCGGCCGCATGGTGATCGACGTGAATGAGCGCTTCCCCGAGCTGGCGGCCCAGCTCGACAAGATCGACGCCGCCACCCGCAGCGAGCACAACCTCTACCTGGACGCTCAGCAGCTCTCGGAGCGGCTGTTCGGCGACCACATGATGACCAACACGCTCGCCCTCGGCGCGGCCTACCAGCGCGGCCTGCTGCCGGTGTCCGGCGAGGCGCTCGAGCGCGCGATCGAGCTGAACGGCGCCGCCGTCGAGAAGAACGTTGCGGCGCTGCGCTGGGGACGCGCGGTGGTCGCGGCGCCCGATGCCGTCGAGGCCGCCACCCGGCCGCCCGAGGCGGTCGAGGCCGTGCACGACCTCTCAGACGCCGAGCGCGAGATCGTGGCGCTCGCGGTGAACGGCGACCGCGGCGAGCTGCGCCGGCTCGCCGAGCTGCGCGTGCCGGAGCTAGTGGCCTACCAGGACGCCGGTTGGGCGCGCCGCTGGGCGGAGGTCGTCCGGCGCGTGCACGTGGCCGAGCAGGAGCGCACGCCGGGCCACTCGGAGCTGGCCGAGGCCGTGGCTCGGCAGCTCTTCAAGCTGATGGCCTACAAGGATGAGTACGAGGTGGCTCGCCTCCACCTCGACGCCGTCGAGCGCGCGAAGCTCGGCGCCGAGTTCGGCGACGACGCCAAGCTCTACTTCATGCTGCACCCGCCGCTCCTGCGCGCGCTCGGGCTGAAGCGCAAGCTGAAGCTCGGCTCCTGGTTCGTGCCCGCGTTCCGCTCGCTCTACCGGATGCGCCGCC
>DASUQG010000355.1:0-6989 GCA_036280695.1 Thermoleophilaceae bacterium | reverse complement strand
ACATACGCGTTCGGAGGCGTCGGGCGCTCGCACCCAGGAAGTTGCCGAAAAGTGCGGGGTCTTTGACGAAGGGGTTACGCGGGTGCGGGCCTGAGCGCTATTCCGCGTCTTGGGCGGGTGGCGCGTCGGCGGGCGGCGCGTCGACCGGCGGTGCGTCGGCGGGCGGCAGGTCCGCGGGCGGTGGCGCGTCGGCCAGGGCCACGTCTCCAGCGGGTGCCTCGACCGGGGCGGCTTCGCCGATCGCCTCGTCCACGGCCGGCGCATCGGCGGCCGCTCGGGCGGCCACCTTGGTGTCCTGCGGCTCGCGGTCGTCGCGGCGGCGCGGGGCCTGCTGGTCCGGCGGCGGCGGTGTGGGCTGGCCGGGCTTCAGCTTGATGATCCGGAAGCGCAGCACGGCATCCGTGATCCGGAGGCGCTGGTTGAGGCGCTCGAGCAGCGGGTTGTCGCCGTTGAACTGGTAGAGCCGGTAGTCGGCCTCGGGCCGGTGGTCGATCTCGTACGCCATCCGGCGGGTGCCCCAGTCGTAGCTCCCCACCAGCTCGCCGCCGGAGTTGATCATCGACTCCGTCTCCGAGATCGCGGCGTTGCGCCGCTCCTCCGGAGCGGTGGGATCCAGCATCAGCATCAGGTCGTAGTAGCCGGACATGCGACGGGCCACGATAGCGAAAGAGGGGTGAACCGCCCGGCGGGCGCGCCTTCACGGGCATGGGGCGGCGAAGGGTGCGCTGGAGGAACGTGGCGAGGCTGGCGTGCCTGCTCGCGGCCGGGGCGCTGATCGCCAGGCAGGGCGGCGAGGAGCCGGCCTCGCCGCGAGCGGCGCCGCGCCCCGCTCGGCCCGAGCTGCGGCTGGACGAGGTTCCGCGCCTATGGCGGTCCAAGCGCCGTGAACGACGGGCATTGAAAGAGAGGGGTCCTATCGGAGTTGACCGCGTAATACGCGGCAAAGTCCGAGAGCACCCCCCAAGCGCCCGGACTCAGACCCCTTCACCGCAACCCGTCACGCCGGCGCCTCCGCCGCCGCACGAGCGGAGCGCCCGCGCCCCCACCACCGCCGAATTCACGCCGGACCCGGGGCCCTAGCGTGCCGCTTCGCCTCGATGTCGGCGAGCTGGTCGTCCACCCAGTCGCCCGGGTGGCGTGCCGTGACGATGCGCTTCTGTCCCTGCGCGCGCCAGCTGCGCTCCTCGGCGGACATCGTCAGGGCGCGGTGAATCGCGTCGGCCTGCTCCTGGACGTCGAAGGGGTTCACCGACAGCGCGAACTCGGCCAGCTCCTCGTGCGCGCCCGTGTTCTCGCTGAGGAGCGACACGCCGTTGCGCTCGTTCACCAGCGGCCCCTCCTTGGCGATCAGGTTCATCCCGTCGAACATCGCGTTGACCATCAGCAGGTCGTAGTGCTTGTAGGCGGCGATCGCCTCCTCCAGGTTCTCGCGCAGCCGCAGCTCGATCGGCATCCAGTCGGTGGTGCCGTGCCGGTGGTTCACCACCGCCACGAGCGCCTCGATCCGCTCCAGGTACTCCGCGTACTCCGGCACGTCCTGGCGCGACGGGATCAGGTGCGCGATGAACGTGACCTGCTCCTTGAACTCGGGGTGCTGCTCGAGGAACAGGTCGAAGGCCGTGAACCCGCGCAGCACGTTCTTCGAGAGGTCGGCCCGGTCCACGCGCAGGATCAGGTGCTCGCGCCGCCGGCGCAGGATCTCGCGCTCGTACTCGTGCACGGCCGGGCGCTGGGCGGTCCTCTGGAAGGTCTCGGCGGAGATCGGCAGCGGGTACGAGCGCACCCACACGTCGCGGCCGTCGAACTTCACGACGCCCGCCTCCTCGTCGACCTCGAGGTCGAACAGGTCGCGGCAGCAGAGCAGGAAGTTGCGCCGGTAGGAGCGCGTGTGGAAGGCGATGATGTCGTTGGAGAGGATGCCCTCGTAGATGTCCTCGCGGATGTCGGCGGGGAGCACCCGCCACGCGTCGGGCTGGGTCCACGGGATGTGCACGAAGTGGTGGAGGAACAGGTCCGGGCGCTCGCGGCGGATGAACTTCGGCGCCACGTAGAGGTGGTAGTCGTGGAGCATCACCACGGCCTCGTCCTCGCCCTCGATCTCCTCGAGTACCGCGCGCGCGAGGTCCGCGTTCACGGCGCAGTAGCCGTCCTCGTACGCCTCCACCTCGTGTCGGCGCACGTCCGGCGCGTTCGAGAGGTCCCAGAGGTAGTGCTGGATGAACCACAGCATCGGGTTCGCCACGACGTTGTAGAAGCGGTCGTAGGCGTCGGCGTCGCTCGTCACGAGTCGTATCCGGTAGGTGTCGCCGTCCAGCTCGACCGCGAACGAGCGCCCGCCATGCTGCTCGGCCACCTCGGCGTCCTCGTCGGTCATCGCGGACGCCACCCACACCGCGTCGCGGTGGTGCACGAGCCCCTTCAGCGCGGTCACGAGCCCGCCGCCGCCGCGCTTTGCCTCGCCTCCCTCGAACGTGGCGGGGCCGCGGTTCGAGACGAGGACGAGGGGGGTGTCGGGCTTCATCTGTGGTCCTGGAAGAGCCTCAGCCAGTCGCGCAGTAGACGCGGCGTCAGGAAGTGCGTCCTGACGTGCTCCTTGCCGGCGCGGCCGAGCCGCTTGCCGAGGTCCGGCTCGCGCAGGATGCGCAGCGAGCGCTCCGCGCACTCCTCGGGCGAGGAGACGAGGTATCCCGTCTCGCCGTCCTGCACCTGGAGGGGGATTCCGCCCACGTCACCGCCGATGAACGGCCGACCCTTCCAGAGCGCCTCCGAGACCGTCAGGCCGAAGCCCTCGCGGGTCGACTTCTGGATCACCACGTCGGCCTGCGACTGGAAGGCGTTCACCTCGATCGCGCCGACCTGGTTGAGGTTGTTGAGGATGTGGATGTCTGGATCGCCGTCCGCGTAAGCCATCGTGGAGTTGAAGAACTCCCAGCCCTCGGGGTCGTCCGTGGCCATCGAGCCCACGAGCGCGAGCTGCACCTCGGGCATTTCCTCGGTGACCTGACGATAGGCGTCGATCACGCCCATCGGGTCCTTCCAGGGATCGAAGCGCGACACCTGGCACATCAGCGGGCGGTCGACGTCGATGCCGAACTGGTCGCAGACGAACGCGGCGTCCTCGGGCGACAGCGCCATGTTCTTGGGCGACAGCGGATCGATCGCGGGCGGGAGTATGTGAACGCCCCCGCGTGCCCCGTCCATACCCGCCGGCACGTACTGCTGGAGGTGCCAGACCGAGGCGTCGTAGTCGCGGATGTACGGGACGAGGTGCTCGATCGCGTGGGGGTTCGGGGTCGAGAGGTCGATGTGGCAGCGCCACACCCACGTCTTCGCCTTCTCGGGCACCTGGGTGCGGATCGCCGCCGGCTGCGGGTCGTGGACGATGATCACGTCCCAGCCGCCCTCGATCTCCTTCGCGTTCAGCTCGTTGTAGCGGTCGTAGATCGCCCACTCCTCGTCCGTGAGCGAGTCGGGGTTGCCCTGAAGCGCGTTGTGCAGCCGCTTCGTGGCGTTGTAGAACTCCTCGCGGCCGAGCATCACCTGCCACTCGGCCTCGATGCCGACGTCGTTCATCAGCGGGATCAGCGTGTAGAGGATCTCGGAGACGCCGCCGCCGAACGCGGTCGCGGACAGATGCAGCACGCGCAGGCCCTCGAGGTCCTTCGCGCGCTCGCGAATCTCCTCGATGAGGGGCCTACCGGCCAGATGCGTGTAGTCGGCGAGGCTCTTGTTGCCTACCGAAACCGGCGTCAGCACGCGCGGCAGACTATCCAGTCTCGCTGAGGTACTTCACGAGTCGCGTGCGCCCGTCCGCGAACTCGGCCTGATCCACCGTCGCCTCGATGATCGCGCGGCTGAGTTCCTGCTCCGAGGACGCCACCGGACCGGCGGTTCCGTCGAGATCCATGAGCAGCCGGTCATCGCCGAGATGGAACGAGAAGTTGAGCCGGCTCTCATCCTCGAGCCCGCGCGTCTCGTCGACGTAGTCGTTGGCGGCCTCGGTGATCGCGAGCTTCAGGTCGGCGACCTCCTCGGGCGACAGCGGCGTCAGGCGGCACACAGCCGAGAGCGCGAGCCGGGCGAGAACCAGGTAGTCGGGCCTCGCAGGGATCGTCAACGAAACGTCGCGGCTGTCACTCGCCTGGGGTACGTCCACCACTTCGGCACACTACCCGGAAAGCCGGGCGAACCCAGCATCGGCCGGGGAGCCCGATGGCGCCTAGGGGCGCGAGCCCGCCGGGCGGCGGCCGAGCTCGACGTCGAGCGTTCGCCGCTCGCCGTCCCGCACGATGGTCAGCTCCACGTTCTCGCCCGCGCGGCGCGCGCTGATCTCGTCCGCGAGGTCGTGCTCGCGCGTCAGCTGCTTGCCGTCGACGGCCACGATCAGGTCGCCGCCCACCGTGATGCCGTCCTGGCCCTGAAACGTGATGTCCTCATGGCCCTCCTGGAGGCCGGCGTCCTCCGCCGGGCTGCCGTCCACGACGTCCTGCACGAGCGCACCGGTGTTCAAACGGAGCTCGATCCGCTCGGCCAGCTGCGGCCACACGGTCAGCGACTCGACACCAAGGTAGCCGTAGTCCACGCGCCCCTTCTCCCGCAGCTCGCGGAGCGACCTGCGCACGGCGTCGACCGGGACCGCGAACCCCACGCCCTCGCCGCCGCCGGACTGCGACTTGATCTGGGCGTTGATGCCGATCACCCGGCCCTCGGCGTCCAGCAAGGGGCCGCCCGAGTTGCCCGGGTTGATCGCGGCGTCGGTCTGGATGGCGTCGCCGATCTCGAACTGTGTGAGCGACCGGATGGTGCGGTCGAGCGCCGAGATCACCCCGATCGAGAGCGACTGGCGCTCCCCGAACGGGCTTCCGATTGCCGCCACGGGCTCGCCCACTGAGATCGTGTGCGATTCGCCGAGGTGGAGCGGCGTGAGCAAGAGGCCGTCCGGGTTGACCTTCAGGAGCGCGACGTCGGCGTTCGGGTCATGTCCCACGATCTCGGCCGGCACCCGGTTGCCGTCGATGAACTCCACGTAGACCTGGTCGGCCGTCTCCGTGCCGTCGGGGTCCTCCAGGGTGACGACGTGGGCGTTCGTCGCGATGTAGCCGTTGCCGTCGATCACGAATCCCGAGCCCTGGCCGCCCTCGCCCCCCTCGTCGAGCAGGGTCGAGCCTCCCCTGAAGATCGACAGCACGGTGACGACGCCGGGCGAGAGCCGGTCGTAGATCTGAGCGGGGTCGAAGCCGCCATCGCGGCCGAGCCCCTCCACGACCTGAACGCGGGTGGTCGTGACCTCGCTGCGGGCCGCTGGCTGCGCGGTGCCGCTGCCGTCGTCGTTCGAGTCGCAACCTGCGACCAGTAGCAGCGCGGCGGCGGCGAGCGCCGCCGCCGCCCGCCGTGGCGCAAGCAGCGGGCGTGGCCCGCTGCGCAGCGATGTTCTCTTCACGGGGTCGTACCGTCCGAGGGCAGCTCGAGCGTGAAGGCGGTGCTGCCGCGCTCGGTTTCGAGCAGCAGGCGCCCCTCCATCCGCTCCGCCAGCTCGCGCGCGATCGCCAGCCCCAGGCCGGCGCCGCGGGCGGCGTCGCCGGTGTAGAAGCGCTCGAACACCTTCGAGCGCGCGCCGGCCGGCAGGCCGGGGCCCTTATCGGCCACCGTGAGCTCGGCGGCGCCGTTGTCGCGGTGTGCGCTCACGGTGACGTCCGTGCCCTCCGGCGTGTGTCGGAGGGCGTTGTCGAGCAGGATACGCACGATCTGCGCCACGCGTTCCCGGTCGCAGTAGGCGCTCGGACCCTCCTCCGGAACCTGGAGGCGCAGCTCGGTGCCGTGGTCCGCGAGCCGCGGATGGAACTCGTCCGCGATCGAGCGCGTGAGCTCGGCGAGGTCCACCGGCTCGGTCTGAAGCTCGACCGACCCGGAGTCGAGGCGCGACAGGTCGAGCAGGTTCACCGACAGCTTCTGGAGGCGCTCCACCTGCTCGCTCATCGTGTCGAGGAACTCCTGGCGCGTCTCGTCGTCGAGCTCCTCGTCCTGAAGCAGTTCCACGAAACCGGCGAGCGAGAAGATGGGCGTGCGCAGCTCGTGCGAAGCGGTGGCGATGAACTCCTTGCGCGCCACGTCCACCCTGCGCAGCTGGGACTGCATCTCGTTGAAGGTCTCCGTGAGCTGGCCGAGCTCGTCCTGCGCCGTCACGGGGAGCGGCTCCATGAAGCGCCCGCGCGCCACGTGGCGGGCGGCGCGCTCGAGCCGGCCCACGCGCCGAGCGAGCCGGGCGGCCACGAGATAGCCGCCGAAGAGCGCGATCAGGAGCGCGGCGCTGGTGGCGAGCAGTACGCGGTCGCGCACAAACGCCACGGTCTCCCGCACGTCGTCGAAGTCGCGCGAATAGAAGGCCACGCGCGGCAGCTTGCCCCTGGTGGTGAGGGGCTGGGCGACCATTCCCACCTCCTCGCCGCGGAAGGTGCCGTACGCGGCCTGCCTGCGGCGCAGGATCAGAGCTCGCTGGGCGAGGCTCTCGTCGAACGGCACCAGGGCCTTGCTGTCGTCCACTGGGTAGAAGCCGGGATTGCGCTCCGGGCTCCAGTCTCGCTGCCAGTCCCTTACCGTGACCTGTGCGTCCGTCGCGGCCGACGCCTGCCGGACGCGTGCGGTGAAGTTCTTGCGCGTCAGCTCCCTGCCGTTGACGAGTGGCAGCTCGAGCGCCGGCCTCGCGTCGATGGCCTCCTCCTGCAGGTTCTGGAGGCGCCTCTCCTTGAGGTTGTCCTCAAGCTGAGGCACCACGACGAACCAGATCGCGGAGAACGCCAGCGCCGTGATGACGAAGAAGATGAAGGCGATCTTCTGGCGCAGCGAGCGCAGTCGGCTCATGAGTCCCTGAAGCGGTAGCCGACCCCCCGCACCGTGAGGATCAGCTCTGGTGTCTTCGGCTCCCGCTCCAGCTTCTCGCGCAGGTGCCGGATGTGAACGTCGATCGTGCGCGGGTCGCGGTAGGACGCGTC
>DASUQG010000354.1:0-31105 GCA_036280695.1 Thermoleophilaceae bacterium | reverse complement strand
GGCGCGTCGCGTGGCTACAGCGCGGACCGGTGAGATCGTGGCGTTGAGCATCTTCGTGTTCGTGAGCTACGTCTACGGCGCCCGCCGGGACCGATCGCAGGGCATCGTCAGGGATTAGGTAGGAGCGCCGCCCGCACGGCCAGCGCGTAGCTGGGCGAATGGTCGTCTGTACCCATGGGCGGGGGCCCTTGCGACGTCCACGATAGTTCCATGACAACGCACACCCCGACAGCTGAAACCGTGAACACCCGCCGCGACGGCCGGGATGCCAACGGCCGCCCGCCGTACCCGCCCGGCGCGGCGCTCATGACCGCCGCCGGCCTGGACGAGCTGCAAAGCGAGCTCGAGCGACTCCGCCGGCAGACGCGCAACTACGTCGAGCAGCGGCTGCGCGAGGCGCGGCCGTACGGTGAGGGCTCGAACAACGACGAGTACCACGACGTACGCGAGGAGCAGATGGTGCTCGAAGCGCGCCTGGCTGCGCTCGAGGACACGATCGACCGCGCCGTGGTCGTCGACGCCGAGAACGCGAGGCGCGGCACGGCCGTGATTGGGGCGACGGTGACGATCGAGGACCTCGAGTCCGGGCTGAGAAGTCGCCACCGGCTGTCCGGCGCCCATCAGACACTGACCCCGGACGCCATCTCGGCGGCCTCGCCCATGGGTAAGGCGCTGATGGGCGCGAGGGCGGGAGCGGTCGCGACGATCGACCTGCCGGATGGTCGATCCCGCAGGGTGCGGCTCGTCGCCGTCAGGATGCCGCCCAAGGCGACGGGCGGGGCGTGACTCGCGCGGGCCAGGCGGGCCGGTGGGGTCCGCGCAGGACCAGAAATCCACACTCGTACCCATAGGGAACGCACGGCCCGCAGCGCACGATGGTGGCTACCGCGACCAAAGGAGACCATCATGCCGCTCGGGCCGTTCCCACTCCCCGAATTCGACACGCCGCCGCGCCCCGCCCGCGAGCCTTCTCGCCCCTCGGCGCGGATGCGGACCCGATGGAGACGCAAGCAGCTTGACGAGGAGCTCTCAGCGGGTGCCGACCCACGCGCCAGCGCGGACCTCAGCGTGCGTGCGTCGCAGCTTCGTTCCGAACCCGTACGGGCTGGGCTCGCCAACACGCTCGTTGACCCCTTGGTTGCCGGCCGTACTCGTGAGCTCCTGACAGTCGGAGCACGACCGAGGCGCACAGCTCTCAAGCGAAACCTCGACGAGCTCGTCCCGCTCATAGAGCGTCTGTGCGACGGGCGTCCGATCGACGTGCGCGGTGCCGCCATGACGGCCCGTTTGGTCAGCGACACGCAAGGCCCGCTCTATCGGGAGGGCGACCTCCGTCACGCTCTCCGCTCCGCCCGCATGGCGCTCGATGAGCCAGGCGCGGGCGGCTGGCAGCTTCAACGCGCGGCCTAGCGATCGAGTCGACTAGGGACCCGCGCGACGCCGCGCACGCCGGTCGATCGAGGCCGCACCCCCCGGCGCGTCGCGTCCGCAGAGCGCGTCTCGTTGCTGCCAGCGGCGACGACGGCGGCCCTCCCATGCGCGCGCACGAGCACGACTGGCTGCGACGCCGTGAGCGCGAGGCAGGACGCGACCGAGCCGAGCAGCGTGCCGTTATGAGCGCTGCGCCCGCTGGAGCCGCTGACGATCAGCTGGGCGCCCTCGCGCGCCGCAATGTCCGCCAGGCGCTCGGCCACGCCGCCGAGCTCCACACGCAGGTCGAGCGCCGTCTGCGGGATGTCCGCCGCACGCAGCAGCACCCGCATCGCCGCGGCGTGGCTTGCGACGAGACGCGCCCCGTAGTCGCCGTCGGTCAGCCGGCTCCCGGACAGGCCCGGTCGCTCAGTGACGTGGATGAGCTGGACGGGCGCGTCGAGGCGCCGTCCGAGGTCGACCGCGACGCGCGCGGCGGCCAACGACTCGTCCGAGCCGTCGACACCACAGAGGATCGGCGCGCCGGATGGCTGAATCGCTTCCATCGGCGGCGGCACGACTACCACCGGGCAGGGCGACGTGCCCGCGAGCCCGATGTACGCGTTCCCGAGCGCGCGCCCAGGAGCGGCGCAATCGTCCGGGACGCCGAGGACCAGAAGGCGCGCGCCAGTCTGGTGGGCGAGCGACGCAAGCCGCTCTGCCGGTTCGCCCAGCTCGACGCGAAGCTCCGGGTCTGGACCCACTCCGTCAGCGGCGTCCGCAAGGATGGACGCCCCCTGACTCAGCAGGACCGATCGGGCGCGTGCGACGGGAGACGGATCGCGCTGCCGGCCCACCCCCGGCGCTCTGGCGGTGGTCACGGTGGCGAGCACCAAGGGCGAGCACAACCTTCTCGAGAATGCCGCAGCGACGCGTGCCGCTGCGGGCCCGGCGCGACCCTCGTCCAAGCACGCGATCACGGGGCCGCTCATCGCCGGCTGCCCTGACACTTGTCGGGGGCGCCTGCGCGGGCCGGCGCCCAGCCGACGCCGACCCAGAGCACGTTCCAACTGATCGCTGCCACGTCGTCTCCCTTCCGGTGTGCCCCCGATGCTGAAGCGGAGGCGCCTCGGCTTCTATGGGTGTAGGGATGTAGACGAAGGCCAAGGCCTCCCCATCACGGACTGACTAAGACGAGGAGAATGAGGCGATGAACGCAGTCACCGACGAAGTCCTGGGGCCCGTGCTGCTCGGCTACGACGGCTCGGACGGCGCGCGAGGAGCTATCGCCGGCGCCGGCCGCGTGCTCGGTGGCCGCGAGGCCGTCGTAGTCACCGTGTGGGAATCGCTTGGTTCCGCGATTCTGCGCAACCTGCCGTCGGGCACGACAGAACTGGGTCGCGACGCCCGCGGGATCGCCGAGGATGTAATGGACGAGCTTGACGCGGCCACCGCCGAGGGAGCGAAGACGGTGGCAGCCGAAGGCGCCGCGCTGGCGACCACCGCCGGTTTCGCAGCCCGACCAGTGGCGTGCCGGGCACTCGCGCGAGCGGCCGAGCGCAAGGCGGTGACCGTCTGGCGTGCGATCCTCGACGCGGCAGAGGAGGAAGCCGCCGAACTCATAGTGCTCGGGAGCCGCGGACGCTCTCCGGTCACCTCCATGGTGCTCGGCAGCGTCTCGTACGGCGTCGTCAACAACTCGGAGCGTCCGGTGCTGATCATCCCGCCGCGGCGCTAAGGCGGAGCTCACGTAGCACGTAGTGGAGATGTCGTCGTGGCCGCCTCGGGTCTGTCAGCGTCAGCGTCGGTCGCACCGACCGCTGTGAGCAGCGCGCGCGCCGTCGTCAACCCGGCGCTGGTGATGTCGAAACGCGTCTCTTTGCGCGGGCCCACGTGATGCCAGCGGATCAGCCCGCGCATGGAGAGGCTTCGGCCCACGCGGGTGATCTCATCGGGGCTCTGATCGAGCGCCTCGGCCAGATCCGACACCCCCGCTCCGCGATCGATCAGGGCAAGCAGTACGCGCAGTTCCGTGGCGGAAAGCTTGCGCCGTTCGAACAGCTCGAGTATGCGATCAAGCGTGGCCTGCGCAACGGCAGAATTCGGTCCGGAAGTCCCGGATCTGGGCCGGCTGATGTCGTGGTGGACCATGTACCCAATGGTCGCCGCCCGCGGGCGCGATGTGAATGGGTACCAGCCTGCATCTCGGACGTGGGCTCACCGGTCGGAACGTGCGCCCGGGCCTCCGCTGGCGGAAGCGATCTGCGCCTTCTTTGCCTCGATGCATTGGAGCAGCTGGTGGTAGGAGTCGCAGAAGGAGCGCACTCCCTCGCGTTCCAGGGCGGCCGTGATGGCAGCGACGTCGACCCCGGCGCGATCGGCCCGGAGGAGGGTCTCGGCGGCCGCCTCAGCATCGACGCTGAGCGCGCGGCCCACGTTGCCGTGCTCGGCAAAGGCGCGCAGGGTGGCCTCCGGCATCGTGTTGATGACCTCCGGGGCGATCAGCTCCTCCACGTAGAGCACGTCGGAGTAGCTGGGGTCCTTGGTGCCGGTACTCGCCCACAGCGGCCGCTGCGGTCGGGCGCCCGCCTCGTGCAGCGTAAGCCAGCGGTCATCTGCGAAGCGCTCGCGGTAGCGCGCGTAGGCGCGGTGGGCGTTGGCGATCGCGACGCGGCCGCGCAGGTCGGACCCGACGGGTAGCAGCGGGTCGGCCTTGGCGTCGACGCGTGAGACGAAGAACGACGCGACGGACGAGATCACGTCAACGCGCTCGCCGGCCTCGAGCCGTTGCGCGAGGCCCGCGACGTAGGCGTCGATCACCTGCTCGTAGCGGGCGAGTGAGAACAGCAGAGTGATGTTGACGTTGATCCCCCGCGCGATCAGCTCCTCGATGGCGGGGATCCCCGCCTCGGTGGCGGGGACCTTGATCATCACGTTCGGCCGGTCGATGCGCTCCCACAGCTCGATCGCCTGCGCAATCGTCGCATCTGTGTCGTAGGCGAGGTCGGGGGTGCATTCGAAGGAGACGAACCCGTCGCGGCCGTCGCTCTCGTCGTAGGCGGGGCGAAGCAGGTCGGCTGCGCGGCGGATGTCCTCGAGCGCGAGTGCGAAGAACAGCTCCTGGGCGTTCTCCGTTCCCTGGGCGACGGCATCCCGCAACTGGGCGTCGTAGCGCTCGGAACCGGTGATCGCCTTCGCGAAGATCGTCGGATTCGAGGTCGCCCCCGTCACCGCACAGTCCGCTACCAGTCGGGCGAAGTCGCCGCTGTCCAGCAACTCTCGCGAGAGCGTGTCAAGCCAGATCGAGACGCCGGCGTCGTGCAGGGCCCGCAGGCGGTTCATGCCACGCGCCGTCGCGTCGCGGCGGCGAGCTGGTCGAGCGGTAGGTCGATGTCGGCGAGCTGCCGGTCGTCGACGGGAATCCGCTCTCCGATGAGACGCCTGATGGGGTCGGTCACGTCCCAGACGTTGACGTTCATGCCCGCCATCACGCGATCCTGGAACATCCAGAAGGCGACGAACTCTCGCTCTGCGGGATCCCCCCGGACGACGACTCGGTCGCAGCCGCGGGCCAAGCCGGAGTACTCCATGCCGACGTCGTACTGGTCGGAGAAGAAGTACGGCAGGCGATCGTAGGGGATCGACTGGCCGAGCATGTTCCGGGCGGCGGCCGGCGCCTGGTTGAGCGCATTGGCCCAGTGCTCGACGCGGATCGGCTCGTCGTAGAAGGGATGCTGCGCATTGGCCACGTCGCCGGCGGCGAACACACCCGGCGCGTTTGTCCGAAGTCGCTCGTCAACGAGAACGCCATTCCAGATGGCCAGACCGGCGTCGGCCGCCAGGGCGGTGCGCGGCTGCACACCCACCCCCACGACGACGAAGTCGGTGTCGATGACACGGCCGTCGCTGGTTCGCACACGCTCGACCGCGCCGTCCCCCTCGAGCGCCTCGACGCCGGTGCCCATCAGCATCCGGACGCCGTGATCCACGTGGATCTCGCCGTAGACGGCGCCGATTTCCTTGCCGAGCACGCGCTCAAGCGGTACGGAAGCAGGCTCGATGACGGTCACGTCGAGGCCGCGCTGGCGGGCGGACGCGGCGACCTCGGCGCCGATCCAGCCGGCGCCGACGACGACCACCGCGCCGCCGCGGTCGAATCGCTCGCGCAGCGCGTCGGAGTCGCTGACGCTACGAAGGTAGAGGACCCCGTCGAGCTCGGCGCCCGGGACGGAGAGCCGGCGCGGCTCGGCGCCCGTCGTCAACAGGAGGCGGTCGTAGCTCAGCCGCTCGCCACCGTCGAGCTCCAACTCACAACTCTGGGTGTCGAGGCCCACCGCGGTGCGGCCAAGCTGTAGCTCGATTTCGTGCTCGACGTAGAAATTCTCCTCGTGGACGTAGACCTTCTCGCGGCCCACCTCGCCGCGCAGGTAGTCCTTGGACAGCGGCGGGCGCTCGTACGGGCGCTCCTCCTCCGAGCCCACCAAGACGACGCGCCCCTCGAAGCCCTCCTCGCGGAGCGTCTCGGCAGCCTTGGCGCCGGCGAGGCTTGCGCCGACGATCACGTGCGTCTGGTCAGTGCTCATGGGAACTCCTCGTGGTAAGGGCCAAGAACTCCTGGCGGGTGCGGGCGTCGTCGCGCACGAGGCCGCGTAGCGCCGAGGTAACGGTCGTGGCGCCGAGCTTCTGGACGCCGCGCAGCGACATGCACATGTGCTCCGCCTCGAGGACGACACCGACTCCCTTGGGCTCGAGCTCGCGCTGGAGCCAGTCGGCGACCTGCGTCGTCAGCCGCTCCTGGATCTGGAGGTCGCGGCTGAAGAACTCGACGATGCGCCCAAGCTTGCTGAGCCCGATGATCCGCTCGCCCGGCAAATAGCCCACGTGCGCCACACCCTGGAACGGGAGTAGGTGGTGCATGCACAGCGAGTGGAAGGGGATCGACCGAGCAACGATCAGCTCGTCGTAGCCCTCGTCGTTGGGAAAGCTGGTCGCCCGAAAGGGCCGCGGCGTCAGCAGCTCGGCGTACGCGTCGGCGACCCGGCGCGGCGTCTCCTCGAGCGCCTCGGCGTCGACATCGGCGCCGAGCGCGCGCAGAAGGTCGCGCGCCGCGCGCTGCACCGCCTCGTGGTCAAGGGAACGGGGCTCTGCGTCGGCGGGCACCGGCTCGGCCAACGCGAGCGCGGAGACGCGCGGATCGTTCAAGCTCATGGGGAGTTTGCGCGCCGAGCCGGCCAGTTCTTACCAACGGCTTCCTGATCGCGAGCGGTAAGAGGGCGACCCGGACCGACGCATACGTTCATATGGACGTCCGCTTGAAGCGCGCATATGAGCCCGCCGCACCCGCAGACGGGTATCGCGTGCTGATCGACCGGCTGTGGCCGCGTGGGCTCTCGCGCCAGCAGGCCAAGCTCGACGACTGGGACAAGAAGCTGGCGCCGAGCACTCCCCTGAGACAGTGGTTCGGGCATGAGCCCAGGCGTTTCGACGATTTCCGCCGACGCTACATCGAGGAGCTCCGGGACCAGCGCCCGCGCCTCGCGGGGCTCCGGCGCCGGGCGCGCGAAGGCACGCTGACGCTCGTCTACTCGGCCCATGACGCCGAACACAACGACGCGGTGGTCCTCGCTGAAGTCCTGCGGCGCGGCCTGCCGAAAGCGAGAACATGACCCGCACCCGACGACAGGTGTTGATCGCCGGCGGAGGCGTCGCGGGGCTGGAGACGCTACTCGCGCTGCGTGCGTTGGCCGGGGATCGCCTGGACATAACGATCGTGGCTCCGGAGCTGAAGTTCGTCAATCGCTCGATGTCCGCGCAGCAGCCGTTCAAGGTCCAGCGAGGACGAGGGTTCCGCCTGGAGGACACCGCGACGGAGCTCGGCGCTCACTGGCACCGTGGAGCGCTCGACCGCGTGGTACATGCCGAGCACCGTGTGGTCACCAGGGATCGTGACTCACTCAGCTACGACACGCTCGTGCTGGCCCTGGGCGCCCGTCCGCAGCGCGAGTGGCACTCCGAGGGAGTGCTCACCTACCGCGGTGGTCGCGACGGACCCACGTACCGCATGCTGCTCCACCAGCTGCGCGAGGGCCGGATCGAGAAGGTGGCATTCGTCAAGCCGGCCGGGGCGAGCTGGCCGCTGCCCCTGTACGACCTGGCCTTGATGACGGCGGCCGAGTGCGCCGCGCACAGCCATCCGGGCGTCGAGCTGAGCCTTATCACGCCCGAGGAGGAGCCCCTCGGTGTCTTCGGCCACGTGGCCGGCGCCGCGATCCGCACGATCCTGGACGAATCCGGGGTGACCCTGCACACGTGCAGCTACGGACGACCGGGCCCTCCAGGAAAGCTCTACATCTCCCCCGGCCACCAGTGCCTGGTCGTGGACCGCATCGTCACCGAGCCGCGCCTGGTCGGTCCGTCACTGCGTGGCATCCCCTCGGAACACGAGGGTTTCATCCACACCGACGCGCACGGCCGGGTTCCGGGCCTCGACGACGTGTTCGCAGCGGGCGATGCGACGACCTTCCCAGTCAAACAGGGCGGCCTCGCCGCCCAACAGGCCGATGCCGTCGCCGAGGCGATCGCCGCCGGCGCGGGCGTCCAGATCGAGCCACAGCCGTTCCGGCCTGTACTGCGCGGCACGCTGCTCACCGGCGGCGCCGCGCGCTACCTGCGGGCAGACATCAGCGGCGGCGCGGGCGACGACTCCACAGTCTCGGATGATGCGCTGTGGTGGCCGCCCAACAAGCTCTCCGGCCGTTATCTCGCTCCCTACCTCAGCAGCAAGACGGGCGAGGCCGCTGATGTCATGCCCCAGGACCAGGGCGCGATCGAAGTCGATACCCCCCTCCACGACCTCGAAAGGACGTGAATCATGCTGTGCTATTCCTGCTTCGAGCTGGGGAACGAGCGGCCCGCGGTCGCGCTGTGTCGCAGCTGCAACGCCGGGCTCTGCCTCGACCACCTGCGCGCGACGGCAGCTCACTTCGCGACGAGCCACATCCTCGACAGCTGCCACCACGACACCTGGACCGCGACTGAGCGTCCGCCCCATGCCGAGCTCTCGAGCCGGCCATGAGCGCTTCGGAAGCCCCCATACGGCGGCTGCTGTTCGTCGCCGATGCCGCCGTCGCTGAAGTGCACGACCTGCCGCCTGAGGTCCGCGCGCTTCTCAGCGCGGCCGCTGAGGTTTACGTTGTGACGCCCACCCTCCCCGGACGGCTCGCCTGGCTTGCGGACGATGTGGATCAGGTCCGCCACCTTGCTGACGAGCGCCTCGACACGGTGCTCGGCCACATGCGGGCCGTCGGCGCCCACGCCATTGGAGCGCACAACCGCGGCAGCGTCCTGACGGTCATCGCCGACGCGGTCGACGACTTCAAGCCCGATCACATGCTGCTCGCCCTGCGGAGCTCCGAGCATGCGAATTGGCAGGAGCGCGCGCTCGAGGAGCGTTTGGAGAAGCGCTTCGGCCTGCCGCTCACCAGCTACGCGGTGGACCCGCGCGGGCATGCCACAAGCGCTCAGCAGCGATAACGGGCGGCGCTATGTCCCAATCCGGGACTACGCGGCGATCGGGGACGGGCGAACCGTCGCCCTGGTCGCACGTGACGGGTCTATCGACTGGCTGTGCCTCCCCGAGCTCGATTCCCCCAGCGTGTTCGCCGCGGCTCTCGACGCCGACCGCGGCGGGCGCTTCGCGCTGGAGCCTGAGATCGAAGCGAAGGTGAGCCGGCGCTACCTTCCCGACACGAACCTTCTCGAGACCACGTTCACCACCGGGCGGGGTGTGGTCCGTGTCACCGACGCCATGGCCCTGCCGGACGCCGAGCTGGGGCCGACGCGCGAGCTCATCCGGCGAGTGGACGGCCTCAGCGGACAGGTTCCGATGCGCTGGCGGATCACCCCCGCCTTCGGCTATGGGGCGAGGACGCCGCGACTGGAGAGACGGGGAGTGACTCCGGTCGCCACCGACGGCCCGCACGCGCTGGCGGTCTGTTCGTGGGACGCGGGTGAGGCGCAGGTCGCCGATGAGGCGATCTTCGGGCGCTTCGACGCCCGCGAGGGCAGCTCGGCTCTGATCGCGCTGTGCGCGGCCCACCAGGAGCCGCTCGTCTTTCCGAGGCGTGAGGACGTCGAGGGGCGCCTGGAGGCAACCAGCGCGTACTGGCGCCGCTGGGCGGGACAGCGCGCGTATGGCGGACCGTGGCGCGATGCCGTGATCCGCAGCGCGCTGGCGCTCAAGCTGCTCGTGCACGCTCCGTCGGGGGCCATCGCGGCGGCGGCAAGCGCCTCCCTACCGGAGGAGATCGGCGGCGAGCGCAACTGGGACTACCGCTTCTGCTGGGTGCGTGATTCGGCCTTCACGCTCGGCGCGTTGCTGGAGCTCGGCTGCCCGAGCGAGGCCGAGGCGTTCTTCTGGTGGCTGCTGCACGCTTCGCAGCTCACCCACCCACGCCTCCAGGTCCTGTACCGGCTGAACGGTGGGGAGCGGGCTCGCGAGCGGACGCTCGAGCTGCACGGCTACCGGGGCTCGCGCCCGGTACGCATTGGCAACGACGCCGCGGGGCAAACGCAGCTCGACATCTACGGCGACCTTCTCCAGACCGCATTGGTCTACACGCAGGCCGGAGGACGACTCGACCGCGAGACGGGCAAGCGCCTCGCCGGGACCGCCGACCTGGTGTGCCGCATCTGGGGCGAGCCCGACTCCGGAATCTGGGAGGTGAGGCGTGAATCGGGGCATTTCACCCATTCCAAGATGATGTGCTGGGTGGCGCTCGACCGCGCTCTGCGGCTGGCCGAGGCGGGCCACCTCCCCCGCGACCACGAATCGACGTGGCGGCGTGAAAGGAAGGCGATCGGCCACTTCATCGAGACGCGCTGCTGGTCCGACCAGCTCGGCAGTTACACGCGCGAGGCCGGCCGCGAAGAGCTCGACGCGAGCCTGCTTCTAGGGGTCCTGCTCGGCTACGACGCCGGCCGCCCCGATCGACTCCCGAGGACGGTCGAGGCCATACGGCGCGAGCTCGGGCGCGGTCCGCTGCTCTTGCGCTACAGCGGAGACGATGGGCTGCGCGGCGGCGAGGGCGCCTTCCTCTGCTGCTCGTTCTGGCTCGCCGACGCACTCGCCCGGATCGGGCAGCCCGACGAGGCCACTGCCCTTATGGACGAGCTGGTCACCCTCGCGAACGACGTCGGCCTGTTCGCCGAGGAGATCGACCCCGTCACGAACGAGTTTCTGGGCAACACGCCACAGGGGCTGGTGCACCTCGCGCTGATCACGGCCGCGGTATCGATCTCGAACGCGAACGCGTCGTGAGCATCTGGGGCGCGCTTGCCGGCGGCTTCATCGGCACGCTGGTGCTCACCACCGCATTGCGGGCGGCCAACGAGCTGGGCCTCACCCGCATCGACCTGCCGTTCCTGCTCGGCACCGCGCTGACCCGGGACCGCGCGCGCGCCAAGGCACTCGGGTACCTGATGCACCTGGCGGCCGGCGAGCTGTTCGCGCTCGCCTACTACGCGATCTTCGTGGCCACTGACACGAGTGGGTGGGCGCTCGGAGCGCTGCTCGGGCTTCTCCACGGAATCGTCTCGGCGACGGCGCTCGTCAACGTCCTGCTGCCCGCGGTTCACCCCCGCATGGGGAACGAGCTCACCGCGGCGAACAGCAGCCCGCTGCTCGAGCCCCCGGGCTTCCTGCTGCGCAACTACGGGCGCGGCACGCCAATCGCGACCCTGCTCGCCCACGTGGCCTATGGCGCGATCGTCGGCGGCTTCGCCTCGATTACCGGCTGAGCGCGCGGCCTCCGGCCAGGCATGCTCGAATGCCGGTGCATGCGCATGCGGATGGGCTCGCGCGCCTCGCCGCCGCCGTCGAGGAAATCGCGCGCGTCCAGCAGCGCGACGTCGATCAACTCGTCCGCGTGGGCGAAGTCGATCGGCTGGATGTTCAGCGGGCACGGCGGCGGCATGACGATCAGGTGAGCGTCGGCGCGATGTCGCTCGATGTCGTCGATCAGGCGACGGTGGGTCAGCAGGCTGATCGCGTGCAGCGCCATCGCCAACGCTCCGTGCGGTGGCTCATCGAGTGAGCAGGCGTGACCCGTGGGGAGTACGTATATGCGCTCCGCGCCGAGCTCGACCGCGTGGGAGATCGGCGTGTTGTTTGCCACGCCGCCGTCCATGAGGGCGCGGCCCTCCCAGGAGACGGGCTCGAGCACACCCGGGATCGCGGCGCTGGCGAGAACCGCATCGAGTACCGGGCCGTGCGAGAGACGAAGCTCCTGTCCGGTCACCACGTCGACCGTGACAACGTGGAGCGGAATCGGCATCTCTTCGAGCTGCTCAAACTCGACATGTCGCTCGATCAGGCGCCGCAGCCCTGACTCGGGGACGAGATGGTCGCGGGTACCAAGGAAGCCGAGCAAGCCGGTCAGCGGATTAAGCGGGAACACCTGCCCGCGACGCAGCTCGCGCCAGATCCGCGCGAGGCTCTCAGCGGTCGCGGGCGTCTGGGGGCGCGATGCGATGTAGGCGCCGTTGAGCGCGCCCGCAGAGGTGCCCACGATCAGATCCGGCCTGATGTCGCGCTCGTAGAGCGCACGCAGCATTCCGACCTGAATCGCGCCCAGACTGGCTCCTCCGGAGAGCACAAACCCCACCTTGGGCTGCTTTTTTCGCGGCATGACTGTTATGCGCCCCGAGCGGGCGGATCCTTACCGCGCTCGTGCCGCCGCAATGGGTCTCAGGGTGCATCCAGCCCAGCCCAGGCCGCACAGCCTCAGCACGGATGGTCCTTTGTCCGGATAGGAGCAAGCGCCTTGACCCTCGAGCATGGGAGGCGACCGAGTCCCCGACTCCGGGAGACCTCGATGCGAGGCAACCCCATCCTCAATTCCCTCCGCGCGGCGGAGACGGCAGGCTACCCGGCTCTGCTGATCGTCAGCGCGGTTTGCCTCGGATTGGTGGTCGCGCCCGTCGCGCTGCTGGGCCTGACGGACGCCGGCTGGGTACTGGGGCTCGCTGTCCTGTACCTGATCGTCGCGATCGCAGTACTGGTGAGCGCGGTCGGCGCGGCGCTGTCTGAGGGCGATGAGCCCGATGCGGAAGGGCAGGCCCCCGGCGGCCGAGCGTGCGATGAGAGCAACCCGGTTGAGCGTCGGCTCAGGGCCGGTAGACGGCCAGGCGCATCGTCGATTGAAAGGGCGCGACCTTCCCCCCTACCGGCTCGAATCGCTCACGCGCCGGCCGGCGGTCCAGCTCGACGGCACCTCAGCACCGGGCGCGCCCGCCATTCCGAGGGGCCACGCACGCCCGAGTCTCTGTAAGGTCGCCAACCATCCCGATGTGAAGGTGCGGCTCTCGACGTCAGCGCATGCCTCGACACGCACGGGGTCAGCCACCGCGCGTCCCGAGCTGGCCCTGCACGGGCTGAGGTCGGAGCCGCGCGGCTGGCTCGGCTGGCTTACGACGACGGACCACAAGCGGATCGGGATCATGTACCTGGTCCTCACCGTGCTGTTCCTGCTGTTGGGCGGAGTCGAGGCGCTCCTGATGCGCTCACAGCTCGCGGCGCCCAACAACACGCTGATCGACCCGGAGACATACAACGGCCTCCTCTCCATGCACGGGTCAACGATGATCTTCCTGTCGCTCGTGCCGATATGGGCCGGCTTCGGCAACTACCTGGTGCCGCTGATGATCGGGGCCCGCGACATGGCGTTCCCGAAGCTGAACGCGCTCTCGTTCTGGCTACTGCTGTTCGGCGGCGTCGTGTTCTACGCCAGCCTCTTCTTTGAGCCCCCGCAGGCGGGCTGGACCTCCTACGCACCGCTTTCCGACGACGCCTACTCGCCCGGCGGCGGGATCGATGCGTGGATCATGATGGTGCACCTAACCAGCCTGTCCTCGATCCTCGGCGCGATCAACTTCGTAGCCACGATCCACAACATGCGGGCACCGGGTATGAGCTGGGGCCGCCTGCCGCTGTTCATCTGGTCGATGCTGGTCTACGCCTACCTGCTGATCCTGGCGCTCCCGTCGCTCACTGCCGCGGTGACCATGCTGCTCACAGACCGCCACTTCGGCACCGGCTTCTTCGACCCCTCCGCCGGCGGCGACCCGCTGCTGTGGCAGCACCTGTTCTGGTTCTTCGGCCACCCCGAGGTCTACATCATGGTGCTGCCCGCGTTCGGCATCATCTCGGAGGTCTTGCCGGTGTTCGCCCGCAAGCCGATCTTCGGCTACAAGGCGATCGCGGTCTCGACCGTGGCGATCGCATTCCTCAGTGCGCTGGTCTGGGCGCACCACATGTTCGCGACCCCGACGCCGACCGTCGTGCTGGCGTTCTTCATGCTCTCGTCGTTCACGATCGCGGTGCCGACCGGCATCAAGATCTTCAACTGGATCGCCACGCTCTGGCGCGGCTCGATCCTCCTCAAGACACCGTTGTTGTTCGCGGCAGGCTTCCTCGCGCTGTTTCCGATCGGCGGCATCACGGGCGTGATGATGGCCATCTTTCCTGTCGACTGGTACCTGCACGACACCTACTTCATCGTCGCCCACTTCCACTACGTGCTGTTCGGAGGCTCCGCCTTCGCGCTCATGGGCGGGCTCTACTACTGGTTCCCCAAGTTCACCGGCCGGATGTTCTCGGAGGCGCTCGGCAAGCTGTCGTTCTGGACCATGTTCGTGGGGTTCAACGTCACCTTCCTGATCCAGCACTCGGCGGGCCTGTCGGGAATGCCACGACGCATTTACGACTACGACTCGTCGCTCGGCGTGTCCACCTACAACCTGATCTCGACCATCGGATCGTTCGTGCTCGCCATCGGCGTGGTGATGGTCGTGGTGAACCTGCTGTGGAGCAGCAGGCACGGCCCGCGGGCCGGGAACGACCCGTGGCAGGGCAACACCCTCGAGTGGTTCACCCAGTCCCCGCCGCCCCCGAACAACTTCGACGTTATCCCGAGAGTGCGCAGCGTCGAACCCATGAAAGACATCCGGCGCGAGGTCGGCGCGGCGCACTCGGCCGCCGGCACTGTGGCGCAGCCGATCGCGCCTCGCAGCCTCTGACGCCGCCGCTTGCCGGCATCTTCGGCTGGTAAGAGAGCCCGGTTGGGGTGCGCTAATAGGACGTGGAACTTAGAACCGGACAACAGACCGGGGCCGAGCAAGAAGCGGCCAACGTAGTCGCCTGGCGCCGCGCGAGGCTTCGCCACGCCGGCTTCGACTCGGCACTCGCTGAGGAACTGTCGCGGGAGCTGGGTGTGGACCTGCACGCGCTGACCGGGTTGGTCGAACGCGGTTGCCCGCCACCGCTCGCGGCGCGGATCCTCGCGCCGCTCGACCACGAGCGCCGCGCCTACTGAGCGTCGCACCCGACGTGGGGCCTGTTGCCGACCCCGAATGGGCGGTTTCGTCCATACCGTAGGAGTCCTCGCGTCGGCACGCTTCATGGAGATGCATACCGACGAGCCGACAACCACTCCAGCCGAGCCACCGCGGATCGACTACACCAGGGTCTTCCCGGCTGGCGTTCGTGCCATGGTCGGCCTGCAGCGCGCCGTCGACGTGGCCGAGCTCGAGCCACGGCTGCTCGAGCTCGTGAAGATCAGGGCGTCGCAGATCAACGGCTGCGCGCATTGCCTCGACGTGCACTCCAAGGACGCCCGCGCGCTCGGCGAGTCGGAGCAGCGGCTGCACCTGCTCGCCGCGTGGCGCGACGCCCCCTGCTACGACGAGCGTGAGCGGGCGGCCTTGGCCTGGTGCGAGCACCTCACCTTGATCTCTGAAGCTGGTGCGCCCGACGCCGTCTACGAGAAGCTCGAGGAGAGCTTCTCGGCGGAAGAGATCGTCGCGCTCACGCTCGCTGTCGTGGCCATCAACGGCTGGAACCGGTTGGCGATCTCGATGCGGGCGCCGGTGGGCGCATACGCGTCACCGCACCGGCCCCACGCAAACAGGAAGGCGAACCATGCCGGTAGCACTACGTGAAGCCGAGATCCTCTGGGAGGGGCCGCTGGGAGGCGGAACCGGGAGGCTGACGAGCGGAAGCGACGCCCTGAACAAGCTCCGGGTGACGTGGGCGTCGCGGACCGGGCGACCGGAAGGCCAGACGAGCCCCGAGGAGCTGATCGCGGCCGCGCATGCGAGCTGCTTCGCGATGGCCCTTGCCCTTGTCCTCGGAAAGAACAAGACGCCGCCGGAGCGCCTGGCGGTGAAGGCCACCTGCACACTCGACGAGGTGGACGGTGCGCCGCGCATAACCACGATCGAACTCGCGATCCGGGCACAGGTGCCCGGTCTCCAGGCGGCCGACCTCACGCGGATCGTCGAATCGGCAGGCGATCTCTGCCCAGTCTCCAACGCGCTGCGCGGCAACGTGAAGATCAGCGTGCGCAGCGAGCTTTCGCCAGACCATTCGTCGCGACGGTCTCACAGCCGACAGGAGGCCGAAGTCGAGGCCGTCGTGCGCACGCTCAGCGGATACGGAGTCCTCACTCGCGCACGCCTCCTCGCGCTGTGCGGAGCGGCGCACTGGTCCGATGGGGGCGGCAGGCGGGCCGTCGCCGACGCCGTCTCCAGCGGAAGGATCAGGCAGCTCGGCGACGACCTCTACGAGATCGCCGAACCCCCGGAGCGATGAGCGACCGGCGCCATGAGGAGACCCGATCGCGATAGCTGAGACAGGCACCGTGGTACGCGCCCGGGGCCCAGATCGGTATTCAGACCCATAGTCGCGAGGACGGCCGGGGTGCACGATGTCGTGTATGGCCCCAGTGAGTCCGACGAGGAGCGAGTTGCTCGCCCGCAAGGCGGAGATCCGGCTTGCCGCTCAGGGGCGGGACCTGCTCAAGGAGCGACGCAGCGCGTTGGTGCGCGAGTTCAATCACCTCGGCGCCTCGGCCCTCGAGTCGCTGGACGTGCTCGACCGTGACGCGGCCGACGCCGGGCGGTTCCTCGGGCTGACGGTCGCCGCGAGTGGCCTCGAGCCGGTCGAGTCGGCGGCGTTCGCCGCCCAGGGGGAGGTCGAGCTGAGCCTGCAGACGCGGAACGTGGCCGGGATCGGGGTCGTCGAGATCGCGAAGGGCACAGTCGCCCGGGCACGGACTGATCGCGGCTACAGCCTCGCGGGCACGACCGCGCGCATCGACAGCGTGGCCGAGCGCTTCGAGGCGGTGCTGGACCGGCTGCTCGACGTTGCGGCGCTAGAGCTCTCGGTACGCCGGCTTGCGAACGAGATCGCGCGAACCACGCGCCGGATGAACGCGCTCGAGCACGTGGTCGTCCCGAGGCTCGAGGCAGAGCGCGCGCGCATCGCGCTGGTCCTCGAGGAGCGCGAGATGGAGGATCGCGTGCGGCTGCGTCGCATGCGCTCCAAGGGCGCCCTGGCGGGTGTCGGGCGATGACTGTCCAGAGGGATCCTCCGCCACTCGATGCGCTGACAGCCGTCCAGCGACTCGAGAGCGCGCTCGAGGAGCGCGACGGCGCGCGTGACGTGGCCGAGGACGCGCTCGCCGCGGCCCGCGCGGAGGCTGATCGCCTGCTCGCGAGCGCGCGCGAGGCCGGGCGCAAGGCGGCCCGCGGTCGCCAGAGCGCGCTGGTGGCCGAGGCGGAGGCGGAGGCCGCCGCGATCCGCGCCGACGGCATCGCTCGGGCGGAGGAGCTCCGCCGGCGCTCGTCCGCCGACCGCGAACCGTTGATCGCCGAGCTCACGGAGCTGTTGCTGCATGTGGGGGCATAGAGCGTGCTCGTACCGATGACGAAAGCCCAGATACTCGGCCCCCGCCGCGAGGTCGAGCGCGCCGTCACCGAGCTCCAGCGTCTCGGACGCGTGGAGATCGCCGACGCCCGGGGTGCGAACGGGATCGAGGGACTGCGCGGCGAGAAGCTGCGTGCGTCGCGCCGCGACGATCTCCGTTCCCTCGCGGCGCAGGCGGACGGCCTGTTGGCGGAGCTCGACGCGGCAGGCGCGGGGCAGGCGGACAGGGTCGAGCACGCGCTCGATCTCAACGCGCTCAAGGATGAGCTCGATCGAATCTCCACCCCTGTCGATGAGCTGCGGCGGTGCCTGGAGGCGCTCCGCGACGAGCGTCTCGTGCTTCCCGGCTATCTCGAGCCGCTGCGGCGGCTGTTGCCGCTGGTTCCCGAGCTCGCCGAGCTCGACGACGAGGCTCTTCGCCAGCTTCGACTGGGCACCGTCGCGCTGGTGCTCAACACCGAGGACGAGCTTGTGGTGCAGACGCTCCGCGGGCAGCTGAGCGAGGAGCTCGGCAAGAAGTTCGCGCTGCTGTCGACGCGCATCGAGGCGGGCGCCATCGGCTGCCTGATCGTGTTCCCCTACGCCGACCGCGCCGCCGTGCAGGCGCTGCTCGGGCGCGCGCAGGTTCGCCATGTCGCGCTCCCCGAGGCGTTCGAGCATCTCTCGCTGCACGCAGCCGTCGACGCGATCGAGCGCCGCTTGGCCGAGCTCCCGCAGGCGATCGCCGCTGCCGAAGACCGGCGCCGGGCGCTGCTGGTGCCGCATGCCGGGCGGCTCCGTGAGCTGCGCGCGGGCATCGCCGGTGAGCTCGAGCGGCTCGAGGCCGTCGGACGGGTGGGCGTCACACAGCGCGCCTTCATCGCCGACTGCTGGGTGCCCCGCCGCCAGCTCGCGGCGCTGCGCGAGGAGGTCGAGGCTCGGCTCGGCACGGCGGTCGTCGTCGAGGACACGGCGCCCTCCCCACGCGACCCCGACGCGCCGGTGCTGATGCGGAACTCGCGCCTCGCCCGCCCGTTCGAGCCGCTGGTCAGCTTCCTCGAGCTTCCGCGCGCCGGCGCGCTCGACCCCACGCTCATGATGGCGCTGTTCCTCCCGCTGATGTTCGGGGCCATGGTCGGAGACGTCGGCTACGGCGCGGTGCTGCTGGCCATCGCGCTCGTCGCCCGTCGCGCGTATCGCGTGCGCACGCCGCTTCTCGCGCGCCTCAGTTGGGTCCTGGTTGCGGGCGCGGTGTGGTCGATCGTCTTCGGCGTCCTGTTCGGCGAGCTCTTCGGGGATCTCGGCCAGCGGGTGTTCGGAGACTGGGCAGTGTGGCGCTACAGGCCCGCCGCCGACACGCTCGAGCCGCTGCTCCTGCTCGCCGTAGCGATGGGCGCAGCCCACGTGGTCCTCGGGCTCGCACTGGGCGCGTTGGAGGCGATCCGCTTCGGGGAGGGTCGCGAGCTGTTCGACAAGCTCGGCGTGCTGCTCGTGCTCGGCGGCCTGTTCGGCCTCGCCGGGTGGGCGGCTGGCCATCTCCCGTCCGGCGCCCTCACCCCCGCGGTGGCCGCAGCGGTCGTCGGGGTGGTTCTCGTGATGTCACTGCACGGGGCGATCGGCATGATCACGGGCCCGCTGGAGCTGATCGGCACGCTCGGCAAGGTGCTCTCCTACCTCCGGATCGCGGCCGTCGGGCTGGCGTCCGCACACCTGGCGGCCGTCGCCAACGAGCTGGGGACGATCGGTCCGATCTGGATGGGCGTGCTCGTCGCGACCTTCTTCCACGCGATGAACGTCGCCCTGGCCGCGTTCAGTCCCACGATCCAGGCGCTGCGCCTCCACTACGTCGAGTTCTTCGACACGTTCTTCGTCGGCGGCGGCCGCGAGTTCACACCCTTCGGGCGCCCACCCGGCGCCGATACCCAACCCACGAGCTGAAGGAGCAGAAGATGGAGACAGGACTGATTGCGATCGGGGCGGCGCTGGCGGTCGGGCTCGCCGGCCTCGCGACCGGCTACGCGCAGGCGCGCATCGGCGCGGCGGCGATGGGGCTGATCGCTGAGCGGCCCGAGATGGCCGGTCGCGCGATCCTGCTGGTGGCTATCCCCGAGACCCTCGTCATCCTCGGCTTCGCGGTGGCGGCAATGCTGATCGTGCTGCTCTGACCATGGCGCTCAGGGACCTATTGCGAGCCATCGAGACCGAGGCGGATGCGGACCGCGCTCGCGCCGCCGACGAGGCGGCGGCCGCGGCGGCAGCCGTGGTCGAGGACGCCCGCCGCGACGCTCGGGCGCTCGAGGCGGAGCTCACCGAGGCGGGCGCGGCCGAGGGTCGCCGCGCGGCCGCGCATGAGCTTGCCCTGGCGCGCCTCGACGCCGCGGCCACTGTTCGGTCGGCACGCGAGCAGGCATTCTTGTCGCTGCTGTCCGGGATCCGGGCCGAGCTCGCTGCCGTGCGCGAGACGAGCGCCTACCCCAAGCTCTTCCACGCGCTCGTCGCCGAGAGCCGGGCCGGATTGCCAAATGCGTGCGAGCTCCACGTCGACCCGCTCGATGCCGACCTCGCCGGCACTGTTGCCCCCGATCTCCGCATCGAGCCGACGCTCGACACCTGGGGTGGCGTCGAGCTGGCGAGCGATGACGGGCGAACGATCCGGGACACGCTCGAGGAGCGACTTGCCAACGCCGAGCTGCTGCTCCGCCAGCGCTTCGCGGAAAGGCTCAAATGAGCGACTTCGTCTACGGCAATACGCGTCTGCACGCACGCCGTGCGGCGCTGCTGGACGTCGCTGACTACGAGCAGCTTCTCGGCGAGGACATCGATGCCCTCCTCGCTGCGCTCGAGCGAACCCCGTACGCGTCCGACATCGTGCTGGCCCGCGACGAGACAGGTCTTCGTCGCCTCCACGAGGCGATCAGAGCCCACCTTGGCCGATCGCTCGAGGAGATGCGCGGCTTCTATGCCGACCGGGCGCGCGAGCTCGTCAACCTCATGCTCTCGCGCTTCGACGTCGAGAACGTCGTCCTCATGCTGCGCGCCCGGGCGGGCACACAGCGCCCGGCCGACGAGGCGCTTGCCTCGCTCTTGCCGGTGGGCTGGCTGGTCGAGCCGCTCGCCAGCGAGATCCTTCGCGGGCCGGAGCTCGCGGGCGCGGTCGACCTGATCTTGCGCCGGATCCCAGACACCGAGCAGACCGGCGCCTTACGTACGGCGCTCGGCGAATTCGAACGCACGGGGAACCTCGCGGCGCTCGAGCACGCTGTCCTCGCCGCCCACGCCGCGCACGTGACCGCCACGCTCGCGTCCGCCGGGCCGGACGCCCGGACGCTGCTGCGGTTCGCGCGGCGGGCAATCGACGAGCGCAACCTGTTAGTGGCGCTGCGGGTGCACGATGCCCGGGCTTCGGGCGCCGCCGTTGACATGGTGCCGGAGCGCGCGCTGCTTCCGGGCGGGTCAGTTCCGCTCGCTCGCTTCGTGGCGGCCGTGCGCGCCCCCGCGCCGGCCGCGGTCATCAGCGCGCTCCCGCGCAGTGCCGGCAGCGACTGGCAGGCTTCGCTCGAGCGGTGGGCGCGGAGCGGCGACCTTCCCGCCCTGGAACGCGAGCTGGAGCGGCGCCGCATCGCGGACGCCGCCGCGTTGTTCCGCATGGGCGACCCGCTCACGCTCGACGTGCCGATCGCGTTCACCGCCGCCAAGCAGACCGAGGCGCGGAACCTCCGGCTCCTTGGCGAGGCGAGCGTGCGCGGCATCCACCCCGAGGTGGTCCGTCGCGAGCTCCTCATGCCGGAGGCGCGCGCATGAGCCGCTTACTCGTCCTGACGACGCGAGAGCTGGCGGCCGGCTACCGGCTGGCCGGCGCCGCTGCGCTCGAGGTCGCCTCGCCCGCGGAGACCGCCGCTCGGCTCGAGGAGCTGGTGGAGCACGAGGACGGCGTGATCGCGGTCCACGCTCCGTACTTCCACGCGCTCGAGCGGCCGCTCCGGCGGCGGCTCGACGCTCTCGATACGCCGCTCGTGGTGGCGCTTCCAGCAGGAACGACGGTCGAGGAGTCCCAGGACCGCCGGGAACAGCTGCTCCAGATGCTGCGCCAGGCGGTCGGGTACGAGATCACCTTCGGCCAGGAAGGCGGCGGGCAATGACGACCGGCTCGCACGGCGAGATCTGGCGGGTGGCCGGCCCCGTGGTGGTTGCCCGCGGCCTCGACGGCGTGCGGCTGTACAACGTCGTGCGCGTAGGTGACGCGGCCCTGCCAGGCGAGGTCATTCGCCTCGAGGGCGAGCGGGTCACGATCCAGGTCTACGAGGACACTGCGGGCCTGCGGGTCGGCGAGCCCGTGCTGGACACCGGCCGTCCGTTGGAGGTCGAGCTCGGTCCCGGCCTGCTCGGCCGCATCTTCGATGGGACCCAGCGCCCGCTCGACGTGCTCGCCCGAGCCGGGGACGACCCGTTCGGGCAGCCGCTGCTCTCAAGCGGCAGCGACGTGCCCGCGCTCGATCGCGAGCGCACCTGGGCGTTCGAGCCGCGTGTCGCGACGGGGGACTCCGTGGTAGCCGGGGACGTACTTGGAATCGTCGCCGAGGGAGCACTCGAGCACCGGATCCTCGTGCCCGTGGATACCGCCGGAGTCGTCACAGCCGTCCGCCGCGGCCCGGCGCGGCTGGACGACCCGGTCGTATGGGTCGACGATCAGCCGCTCAAGATGCTGAGCCGCTGGCCCGTCCGGGACCCGCGCCCGGCTGCCGGCCGTCTCGATGCGTCGACGCCGCTGATCACTGGGCAGCGGGCCATCGACGTCCTGTTCCCGCTCGCGCGCGGAGGAGCCGCGACGATCCCCGGCGGGTTCGGCACCGGCAAGACCGTGCTCCAGCAGTCGCTGGCCAAGTGGGCGCACGCCGACGTGGTGATCTACGTCGGGTGCGGAGAGCGCGGTAACGAGCTCACCGAGGTGCTCCAGGAGTTCCCGGAGCTCGTCGACCCGCGCACCGGTGCGTCCCTGATGGAGCGCACGATCCTGATCGCGAACACGTCCAACATGCCGGTCGCTGCCAGGGAGGCGTCGATCTACACCGGCGTCACGCTGGCGGAGTACTTCCGCGACCAGGGCTACCACGTCGCGCTGATGGCCGACTCGACGAGCCGCTGGGGCGAGGCGCTGCGCGAGGTCTCCAGCCGACTCGAGGAGATGCCGGCCGAGGAGGGTTATCCCGCGTACCTGTCGTCGCGGCTCGCCGAGTTCTACGAGCGGGCTGCCGCGGTCCGCTGCCTGGGATCCGATGTCCGCGAGGGCTCGGTGACCATCATCGGCGCGGTCTCGCCGGCCGGTGGCGACTTCTCGGAGCCGATCACGCAGCACTCGTTGCGCCTGGCGGGCACGTTCTGGGCGCTCGACACCACTCTGGCTCGCCAGCGGCACTTCCCCGCGATCGACTGGAACCGCAGCTACACGCTCTTCGACTTCGCGGCCTGGTTCGAGCGCGAGGTGGCGGCCGACTGGGAGGAGCAGCGCGCCTGGGCTCGCGAGCTGCTCCAGCGCGAGGCGCAGCTGCTCGAGGTCGTCCAGCTCCTCGGCCCTGACACGCTGGCGCCGCCCGAGCGCCTCACGCTCCGCACCGGTCGACTGCTGCGCGAGGACTTCCTCCAGCAGTCCGCGTTCGACGAGCGCGACGCCTACTGCGCTGCGCCCAAGCAGCTGGCGATGCTGCGGGCGATCCGGCGTACCGACGCCGCCATGAGCGCCGCGGTGACCCGCGGCGCACCGGTTGACGAAGCCGGCGCGGCACCGTCGCTGGCGGCGCTCGCGCGGATGCACGAGTGGCCTGCCGAGCAGGCGGAGGAGCGCGCCGCCGAGCTGATCAAGGACATCGAGCGCGAACTGGAGGCCGTCGGATGACGCGGCTGTACACGACCGAACATCGCACCACCACGTACGTGTCGGGCCCGCTGCTGATTGCCGAGCACGCGGAGCACGTCGCGTACGACGAGCTCGTCGATGTGGTCACTCCCTCCGGGGAGCGACGGCTGGGCCAGGTGCTGGAGATCGAGGGCGACCGGATGGTCGTCCAGGTGCTCGGCGGCACGCGCGGGCTCGACATCGACTCCACGGCGGTGCTCGTCCGCGCCCGCGCGGCACGCATGCCGGTCGGTCCCGACCTCGTCGGGCGGATCTTCGACGGTATGGGCAGGCCCGCCGACGGCGGGCCCGAGCTTCTGCCCGAGGCGGAGCGCGACCTCAACGGGCGGCCGGTGAATCCGGTGGCACGCGCGCATCCGGCCGAGTTCATCGAGACCGGGATCTCGGCGATCGACGGGCTGCATACGCTCGTCCGCGGCCAGAAGCTGCCGGTCTTCTCCGGCTACGGCCTGCCGGGGCTCGAACTGGCTGCGCAGATCGCGGAGAGCGCGCGCGTGCCCTCATCGGACGAGGGGTTCGTGGTGGTCTTCGCCGCGATCGGCGTGACAGATCGCGAGGCCGCCTTCCTGCGCGCGCGCTTCGCCGAGGGTGCCGCTCTCGAGCGCTCCGTGCTGTTCGTGAACCGCGCGGACGAGCCCGCAGCGGAGCGGATCAGTTGCCCGCGCGCCGCCCTGACAGCTGCGGAGTACCTCGCCTTCGAGCGCGGAATGCACGTCCTCGTCGTACTCGTCGACATGACGAACTACTGTGAGGCGCTGCGCGAGGCTGCCGCCGCTCGCGACGAGGTGCCGGGCCGGCGTGGCTATCCGGGCTACATGTACTCCGATCTCGCCTCGCTGTTCGAGCGCGCGGGGCGCATCCGCGGCCGGCCGGGCTCACTGACGCAGATCCCCATCCTCTCGATGCCCGACGACGACGTCACGCATCCGATACCCGACGTGACCGGCTACATCACCGAGGGCCAGATCGTCCTCTCGCGCGAGCTCGACCGGCGCGGGATCGCGCCTCCCATCGACGTGCTCCCGTCTCTCAGCCGTCTGATGAACGCCGGCATCGGCGACGGGAACACGCGCGAGGACCACCGAGGCGTCGCCGATCAGATCTCCGCATTCCTCGGGCGCGGCCGCGAGTTGCGGAACCTGATCTCGATCGTCGGCGAGCAGGCGCTCTCCGACGACGACCGCCGCATCCTCGCCTTCGTCGACCAGTTCGAGCGGCGCTTCGTTGGGCAGGACACCCAGCGGCGCTCGATCATCGAGACGCTCGACCTCGCGTGGGAGTTGCTCGCGGCATTCCCCGCCGGCGAGCTCAAGCGGATCACGCCGGAGCTCGTCGAGCGCTACCGCACGACTGCCGAGCGCGCGTAACGGCGCCGCGGCCTCCCGGCGCGCGGTTTCTCATCGGGGCGCCAGCTCGCGCACGAGCTCGCCCGCCGCGCGCAGCTTGTCGATGCGCTCGATGCACTCCCCGGCATACAGTGGACCCGCCTCGACCAGGTTCGGAGGACCGTCGACGGTCGCCGCGACCGGGCCGAACATCGGCCGGGTTGCGCGCTGCGTCGCCGCCAGCCGGAGCTGCGCCTGCACCGGGATCCGGGAGAAAGCGGGCGCGGTCATCCTGTGGAACGCCCGCAACCAGCCCGGCCCGCGCGAGCCTGCCCCCAGCCAGCGGGCGGTCGCCGCGTTCGGGACGACACGGTGTGGAGCGGGCCAACCAGCGCCGAACAGTTCCGTCACGACCGTCTCACGTCCCTCGAGCAGGCGCGCCTTGTAGGCCGGGTGGGCGCCGCTCTCGTGAGTCATCAGGAAACGGGTCCCGCAGACCACCGCCGCGGCCCCCGCATCGAGTCGCTCCTTGACGCCGGCGGCGTCAAAGACCCCGCCGGCTGAGAGGATCGGATAGTCGTCTGGCACGGCCGCCCGGACCCGAGCGAGCAGCTCGAGCGCCGGCAGGGTGCCTCGCACGTGGCCACCAGCCTCGATCCCCTGAGCGATCACCGCATCGGCCCCGCCCGCTCGGGCCGCGCGCGCTTCCTCCACCGAGCCGCACTGATGAAGCCAGACCTTTGCAGTTCGGCGCTTCGGCCGTCCCCAGAAGGTCACGACGGCATCAGCCTCGGAGGCCGCCTCGAAGTGGGCGCCGCGGGCGAACGGCAGCAGGAGGTTGACGGCCACGGGGCGGTCAGTCAGCCGGCGGCACGCGGCGATCTCCTGGCGCAAGTCCTGCGGGGCGAGAATGCCGATCGTCCCGAGACCGCCGGCGGCCGACACGGCTCCCGCCAGCTCGTGCCCGGCGAGACCACCGCCCATCCCCGCCTGGACGATCGGGAGATCCAGCCCGAACCTGCCCCAGAGGAGGCTCACTGCTCAAGTATCGCCGGGCGGCCGCCGGCGCCCGGAAGCGACCGCGAGTCCCGAGCCGGCGGCGGCCGCGCCCAGCGCGGCGAGCGCCCAACCGGCGCCGCTGCGCTCCTGTCCGAGCGCCGCGTCGAGGGACCAGGGGCCCGGTCCGCCGGCCGCCAGCGACAGTGCCGCGGCGGCCAACAGGACTTCGAACTCTCCCGTGCCCGGCTGGAAGCCGTCTTTCCAGATCGCCGTTCGCAGCGCCGTGATCATCACTGCCGTGAGTCCGGCGGCCGCCGCTGGGGTTGCCAGGCCGACAGTCACCAGCACGCCGCCGCCGGTCTCGGTGGCGCCGGCCGCGAGCGCTTGGCGCCGTCCGGGCCCGAGGCCGAGCGACTCGAAGAACTGTCCCGTCCCGTCGAGTCCGTGCCCGCCGAACGAGCCGAACAGCTTCTGGGTGCCGTGGACGACGAAGATCGTTCCCACGGTCGCGCGGAGCAGCAGCGGCGCGAGCGGCTTCACTATCCGCCGAGGCCGAGTTGCTGCATGAAGGTGACGAGGTCGTACATCAGGTTCTCCTCGACGATCTGCCCGTCGTCCCACTGGGCGACGGTATAGAAGTCGACCTCGAACTTCTTGCCGGTGGGCGGGATCTCGCTTCCGTCCCATGTCTTCAGCGTCCCGGTCATCGTGCCGGTGAAGCGCGCGACCGAGCAGGTGTAGTCGCCGGAGGCCAAGAAGATCCGGTAGGGCCGGTTGTCGAGGTGCTGGTCGGGGAACGCGTCCCAGAACCACTGCGACTCGGTCGTGTGGTCCTCGATCCCCTTGGTCGGCTCGGGCTGGCCCGGCCAGCGCACGACCACGTCCGGCTTGTGGCGGGCTTGGAAGACCTCCATGTCCCGGCCGTTCCAGGCGTCGTCGAGCGTCTGCATCAGCTCGGCGTTGCGCTCCTCGGTCGTCGCCATCGCTTCTCCCCCTGGTCGAGTGCGCGGCTAAAATACCCGGCGGGGACTAAGTACCTCAAGGTAACCAGTGGGTCTCTACCAGCCAGCCGACGTCTACTCGCGTGACTGCCCGAGCAGGGTGGTGCTGGACCGGATCGGCGACCGCTGGACGGCACTGATCGTCGGCGTTCTCGAGGACGGCCCGCGCCGGTTCAGCGAGATCCGCAACGCGATGGGCATTGCGCCCAAGGTACTGACCCAGACGCTCCGCGCGCTCGAGCGCGACGGCCTCATCAGGCGGACCGCCTACGACGAGTCCCCGCCCCGGGTCGAGTACGAGCTGACGCCGCTGGGGCTCACCCTGCGCGAGCCGCTGGCGGCGATCCGCGACTGGGCCGAAGCTCACCTCCCCGAGATCCTGGCGGCGCGCGAGCGGGCCGGCGGTCACCCGGACGGCCACCGAGATCGCTGACGGTGGCCGCCCCGCTCCGCCAGCCGAGCGGGAACGATCCGCTTCGCGGACATCCCGACAGCCGCCTGCCAGGCGCGGGCGACGTGGGCGAGATTGTTCTCGAGTCACGCGAGATCAGCGCGGGCGCCGATGTCGGTCACGTGAACCTTCGGGTCACCGACCTGGCGCGCTCCCTCGCCTTCTACCGAGACGTGCTCGGGCTCCACGTAACCCAGCGAGACGCAGAGTCGGTCTTTCTCGCGGCCGGCGAGTACCACCACCACCTCGCCCTGAACGTTTGGGGCACGGCTGCGCGGGCCGCACCGCCTGGGGCGGCCGGGCTCCATCATTTCGCGCTGCGTCTACCAGACGAGGCTGCGCTCGCCGAGGTGGTTGTCCGCATCCTGCAGGCCGGTCACGAACTGCAGGGAGCGACGGACCACGGGGTGAACATCGCCGTTTACCTGCGCGACCCGGACGGCAACGGGGTCGAGCTGATGGTCGACCGCCCCGACACTGAATGGCCCCGCGGGGAGAACGGAGGGATCGCGATGCGCGTCGATCCCCTCGACCTCACCGGGCTCCTCGTCGAAACGTTCGAGCTCGACTCGCGAGCTCCGGGCGGCTGAGCCGGGTTGTCAGTGGCCGTCGCCTTCCGCTCTCGCTGCGGTGGCCTCCAGGGCGATCACCGAGTGGGCATAGGCGCCGCCGGCGCGCATCTCGGCCGCCACCCAGATCGCCTCCATGATCTCCTGGTCGCTGGCGCCCTTGCGCTGCGCCCACCGAGTGTGGCTGCGGATGCAGTAAGGGCACTGCGTCACGTGGGCCGCGGCCACGGCGATCAGCTGCTTGGTCTTCTCTGACAGGGCTCCCTCGGCGAACACCTGCCTGCTGAAGGCCTCGAAGGCGTCCTGGGTGGCGGGCGCAAGCTCCGCACGGCGAGCGGCCAGGTCTCTGGTCGGAGCGGGGTAGACGGGGTGGGTCATCTGGCACCTCCGGGGGTCTCGGGTCAAGATGCGTGGCGCGCGCTGAGAATCAGTCCTCGTGGTCGTCGCCGGGGCGGTGGATGACCAGTGTCGGACGGTCGGCGTGGTGCACGACAGCGTTCGAGACGCTGCCCAATAGCAGCGAGCGGAGCCCCGAAAGCCCACGCGAGCCCATCACGATCGCTGCCGCGTCGTGGAGATCGGCGGTATCGACAATCGTCTTCCAGACGGGCGGGGTCGCCTCGATGGCGATGGCCTCGGCCCGTAGGCCTGCCTCCCGTGCGATCTGAGCGCCCTCCTCGGCGACGCGCCCGCCGGCTTCGGCCCCTGCGCGATCGAGCTCGGCGAAATTGACCATGTTTGGACCCGCCCCGTACCAGGCGAAGGCGCCGACGTCGGAGACCGGCTGCCAGACGGTCAGGACGATCGCATCCTTTGCGGCGAGCAGGCCTGCAGCGCTCGCAATCGCGTGCTTTGCATGTTCGGATCCGTCGTAGCCGATGAGCAGCGGACCGTCACGGTCCGCGGACGGGGGATGATCGATGTGATCGGTCGAGGTCATGACTTCATCGTCGCCTCCCGAGCCCCGTCCCACCATGGGCACAAACGTCCATATTCAGCCGATCCGAATGCCCCAGGCGTGATCGAGCGGGCCCACGATCGCGGCGATCGAGGCCGCCGATCGCGGCGGCGACCGCCTCGTCCAACGAAGCCGACGCGTCGCGGTGATAGAGGGGGCCACGGTCGTCACTCAGCAGGCAGCGGACCTGCGCCAGCCCCTGAACGTCAGCGGTGCACTTGTCCCGCAGCCGGTTCACGAGTTGGATCAGTGCCGAGCGGCTCGTCCGAATCTGCGCGAGCTGGAGTTGAGGGGAGGTCGCCGCCGCGAGCGCCTCGGGGTTGGCGAGCACCTCATGCCCCCCGGCAAGCTCCAGGAGCTCCT
The DNA here is from genome assembly GCA_036280695.1 of Thermoleophilaceae bacterium. Taxonomy (GTDB): domain Bacteria; phylum Actinomycetota; class Thermoleophilia; order Solirubrobacterales; family Thermoleophilaceae; genus JACVRW01. The sequence continues at coordinate 2,373 of DASUQG010000354.1, read as the reverse complement.
CGATTGCGTCGGCCAGGCGGAAACGTTGCTCCGGGCGGGCGAGCCGCTCCGCCCGAAGCTGTAGCTCCTCGGTTGCGCCTGGATCCTTACCGTGTGCGAGCGCGGCGTCCAGTTCATGCTCGCTTGCCCACACCCGGAAGCGAAGCCCCAAGCGGGGGTGGCAGCGGGTCGTACGGTGGGTCATCTCCTAATTGTCGGCGCCGGTCGGGTCGAGGGGAATGGGTGCCGGCCTGCATTCGGCCGGTCCCCCATGCCCAGTCCGCAAGTGCGGCGACAAGCGGAGCACTAGGCGGCCGCCAGCTCGAACAGCGCTCCTTCGCGGCCCAGCCCGACCCGACCGTCGCCGCCCTGCAGAGCCCAGCGCTCGGATGCCTCCCGTTCCAAGCCCTCGAGGAAATCGTCCTCGTGCCAGGGATCGTGGTGGAAGAGCGCAAGGCCCTGAACCTCGCTGCGTTGAGCGAACGCCAGCGCGTCGGGAACACTTGAGTGCCCCCAACCGCGGTGCGCGTGATACTCACGCTCGGTGTACTGGCCGTCGTGGATCAGCAGTGAGGCGCCTCGGGCGAGCTCGTGTCCGGAGATCCAGTCCGCAGGCGCGACGGCGAGGTCCTGGCCGAGCGCCGGCTCGTGGTCGGGCAGGTAGCAGAGGCTGGTCCCGTTCTCACTGAGCCTGTAGCCCAGCGTCGGTCCCCGGTGGGAGACGAGCGACGCCCTCAACTCGACCGTGCCGATCCGCCACGGCTCTGAGGGGACATCCCGGAATGTCACCCGGGCGGGAAGCTCGCCGATCTCGATCGGGGAAAGCGGGTTGGAGATGTAGCGAGCCAGACGCTTGCGCAGCGCGCGTCCTGCGGCGGGCGGACCCCAGACGGTGATCTCGACCTCGGGATCGAAGAAGGGGGCGAAGAACATCAGGCCCTGAATGTGATCGAGGTGCAGGTGCGTGAGTAGAACGTGCAACCGGCGCGAACGCCCTGCGAGCGCCGCGCCCAGGTCGCGGATGCCCGTCCCGGCGTCTAGGACGAACTGAGACCCGTCCTCGCCGATGACCTGCACGCACGAGGTGTTCCCTCCGAACTGCTCGGTCGCTGGTCCCGGCACCGGGACCGAGCCGCGCACGCCCCAAAGCCTCGCCTGCATCAGGGCGTGCCCTCGGCGTCCTCGCCGACCACCCAGAAGGCCACCATCGCGCCGTGATACCCCGCGGGGCCGAGCAGCGGAAGCGCACCGGCCTCGACCTCCACAAGGCCGCGCTCGGCGCGGACTCGGAAACGGGCATAGGCGGGCCGGCCCTCGCGCACCGCAACCGCCAGTGGAAGCTCATCGGGTGCAAGGGCCGCCCCCTGCGCGTCCACTGGGCCGTAGCGGGCACTCCACTCGGCGCGGCTCATGATGCCGACCTCCTCGAAGCGGCTCCCCAGAAGCTCGGCCGCGGCGTCGTTGTAGAAGACGATCTGGCCGTCCACGTCGACGAGGACCGCGGCCAGCGAGACGATCGACACCAGGTTGCGTGCCAGGATCAGCTCGAGCGGCTGGCCCTCGTTACGCCGCGGCTGCGAGCTGTGTGGCACGTGTCGGCTCCTCGACGGTGCGCGGCATGAGGATCTCCCGGGCGATCACGAGGCGCTGAATCTGCGAGGTCCCCTCGTAGAGCTGCATGATCTTCGCGTCGCGCATCAGCTTCTCGACCGGGTAGTCCTTGATGAAGCCGTAGCCGCCGTAGATCTGCACGGCGTCGGTGGCGACCTTCATGGCCGTGTCGGCGGCGAAGCGCTTGGCGTGTGAGGACTGGAGGGTGTTGCGCTTGCCCTGATCCAGGAGCACCGCCGACTGCCACGTGAGCAGCCGGGCGGCCTCGATCTCGGTGGCCATGTCGGCGATCATGAACTGGATCGCCTGGTGCATGGCGATCGGGACGCCGAACTGGACGCGCTGTTTCGAGTAGTCGGTGGCGAACTCGAAGGCGGCGCGGGCTATGCCGGTGGCCATCGCGGCGACGCCGGGGCGCGAACGGTCGAGCGTCATCATCGCGAGCTTGAAACCGTGGTTCTCGTCGCCGAGCAGGTTCCCCACCGGCACCTCTGTGTCGTTGAAGCTGATCCCCGCGGTGTTCGAGGCCCGGAGGCCCATCTTGTCCTCATGCTTGTCGACCGTCACGCTGTCGTCGCGCGGGACGACGAAGGCGGAGATGCCCCGATGGCCCGCGTCCCTGTCGGTCTTGGCATAGACCGTGTACCAGTCGGCGTAGCCACCGTTGCTGATGAACACCTTCGATCCGTTGATCACGTACTTGTCACCCCGGCGCACGGCGGTGGTGCGCATGGCCGACACGTCTGAGCCGGCTTCGGGCTCCGTCAGGCAGAACGACGCGAG
>DASUQG010000353.1:0-2597 GCA_036280695.1 Thermoleophilaceae bacterium | reverse complement strand
CGTCCACGTTCACGAGCGGCTGGCCGGCCATCAGAGCGGCCTCGGTCCCCACGTGCACGAGGCGGCGCACCCCGGCGTCGCGGCAGGCGTCGATCACGTTCTTCGTCCCGCGGACGTTGAGACGCTCGAAGTCCTCGGGCTCGCCCCACTCCTCGACCTTCGCGGCGGCGTGAATCGCCACCTCGCAGCCCTCGGCGCCCGCCCGCAGCGAGTCGCGGTCGTCGAGGTCGCCGCTGACCGCCTCGGCCCCGAGCTCGCGCACTCGCTCCGCGGCGCGCGCCGAGCGAGCGAGGGCGCGCACCTCCCAGCCCTCAGAGCGGAGGCGCTCGATCAGAGCGCCTCCGATGAAGCCCGACCCGCCGGTGACGAACGCGCGCGTCAGCGGTTCTGCAGGTCCTCTCCGCACTGCCAACCGCTGCACGGGCTGTGCGAGATCTCGCTCACCTTGGCGTTCCCCTGGCTGTCGCGGGTGATGCGGAAGCTGGTCCAGGCCATGTTGTTGGTGGTCGTCGTTTCGATGAACGTCCCGTCGGGGTTCGCTATCGAGACGAGGTAGTAGATGCCGGGCTTCGCGCCCGTGATCGCCAGCTCCTGGCCCTCGAGGTTGTGGTGGTACTGATCGCCCCAGCCGGCCGAGATGCCCTGGAGCGCGTCCGGTGCGCACTCGAAGTAGTTGCGCTCTCCCGTGGGCGAGTTCCCCTCGAGCTTGATCCAGTCGATCAGGCAGAAGGTGGTCTTGATGGACTGGTTCGAGAAGACCTGACCGAAGCGGCCGCGCGTGCCGTCGTCGGCCGCCGTGCGGATCTCGAAGAGGGCGACGTCGGTGATGTGCCAGTGGTTGTGCGCCGGGTGGAAGACGAACTCGCTGACCGGCTGGCTCGACACCACGTTGCCGTTCGCGTCGAGCATGTCCTGCCAGCCCGTGGTGATACCGCTCGTGACGTTGCTCTCCGGGTGCAGGCGGAGGTCGCCCGCGCCGGTGTTGCCGATCAGGTTCGAGAAGCGCAGGGTCTCGCCCTGCTGCTGGTTCTGCACCGTGAAGTGGTGGGGCACCGCCGTCTCCAGGTCCGGCAGGAGGCCGGCGCCCGTGGGCGTCTTCCCTCCGGTGGCCGTGGCGGCGAGCCACAGCACCGGCACGAACACTGCGGCGATAGCGATTGCGAGTCGTCTACGAGTCAGCATCCGCCGACCCTAATCACGCTCGCGGCGGAGCGCTAGCGCTCGTCGCGGGGGCCGGTCCAGAAGGCGTCGCCGACCGTAACCGTGCGGGCGATCTCCGCCTGATGCCGGAGCGAGTGCGGATCGCCGTCCTCGTAGGCGAACATCGCCTCCGCGGAGATGCGGCGCACCTCGCCCGAGCCGCCGAGGTACTGGTCCACGACGCGGGCGCAGCGGCGACCCTCGGCGATCGCGGTGACCACGAGCGACTGGCCGGTGCGGGCATCGCCGCATGCGAACACGCCCTCGACCTTGGTGCCGTACACGGGCGCCTTCACGTTTCCGCGCCGGTCGAGGTCCAGCCGCAGCTCCTCCACCGCGCCCTCGTGCTCGGGGTGGTCGAAGCCGATGGCGATCAGCACCACGTCCGCGCGCTCCTCGAACTCGCTGCCCGGTATGGCGTGCAGGTCGCGCGAGGAGGTGCCCTCCACGCGCCTGCCGATTACCGCCGACACCCTTCCGTCCACGCCTCGAAGCGCGGTCACCTGGGTACCGAAGCGGCGGTCGCCGCCCTCGTCGAGGGCGTATGTGGTCGGGGTGCGCTTGGGCGGCAAGGGCCAGGGCGTGCCAGGCGGCCGGCCGCTCGGCGGAAGCTGGGGGTACACGTCGAGCAGCAGCACGTCCTCGGCGCCCTCGCGCAGGGCGTTCGAGATGCAGTCCATCCCAGTGTCGCCTCCGCCCACCACCACCACGCGCTTGCCCTCTGCGCTGATCACCTGGCCGGGCGGCGTCTGGCGGAACGGGCGCCCCTCGGCCGCCGCCACGGCGCGGTTGCGCTGGTAGAGGTACTCCATTGCGTAGTGCACCCCGGTCAGCTCGCGACCCGGCACCTCGAGATCGCGATGCACGCGCGAGCCGATCGCCACCACCACGGCGTCGTGGTCGCGGCGGAGCTCGTCCGCGCTCACGTCGCGGCCCACGTCCACGTCGTAGCGGAACTCGATCCCCTCGTCCTCGAGCAGGCTCACCCGCCTGTCGATGATCCACTTCTCGAGCTTGGCGTCCGGTACGCCGAAGCGCAGCAGCCCGCCGGGGCCCTCGTCGCGCTCGTAGACCGTGACGCTGTGCCCGAGCTTGTTGAGCTCGGCGGCCACGGCGAGCCCGGCTGGGCCGGCGCCGATCACGGCGACCGTGCGGTCCGTGCGCACATCGGGCGGCTCGGGGGCGATCCAGCCCTCCTCGAAACCGCGCGTGACGATCGCCAGCTCGATCTGCTCGATCGTGACCGCGTCGTCGTTGATGTCGAGCACGCAGGCCGACTCGCAGGGTGCCGGGCAGATCAGCCCGGTGAACTCGGGGAAGTTGTTCGTGGCGTGCAGCTTCGTGAGCGCGTCGCGCCAGTGGTCGCGATAGACGAGGTCGTTCCAGTCCGGGATCAG
>DASUQG010000352.1:0-4757 GCA_036280695.1 Thermoleophilaceae bacterium | reverse complement strand
CTTCGTGGAGTGGCCCTCGGTGGCGGAGCCGAGCATCGAGCGCGTGGCGGCGCGAGTGCTGCTCGAACACGCCGGGGGCGACCGGCGCCGGATCACCGTCGCGTGACCCTGCTCGGAATGGACACCTCCACCTCGGCGGCGACCGCCTGCGTCCTGCGGGCCGACGGCGAGGTCTTCGAGATCGCGCCGCCGCCCGGGCGGCTCCAGGCCGCGCCCGCGCACGCGACCGAGCTGATGCCCGCGCTCGCGGACGTGATGGCTCGGGCGCACCTCGGATGGGGCGACCTCGACGCGATCGCGGTCGGCGTCGGGCCGGGCACCTTCACCGGCCTGCGCATCGGGCTGGCCACGGCCCGCGCCCTGGCGAGCGCGAACGGCCTGCCGCTGCGCAGGGTCTCGTCGCTCGCCGCGCTTGCCGCGGGCATCGAAGCCCCGCTGCGGCTGCCGCTCGTCGACGCCCGGCGGGGAGAGCTGTTCGGCGCCCTGTACGACGGCAGCGAGCGGCTGTGGACGCCGTTCGCCGCGCCGCCGAAGGAGCTGCTCGAGCGTCTGCGGGACGGGAACTTCAGGCCGCTGGCAGCTGGAGACGGCTCGGTACGATTTCGGGGGATGCTCGAGGAGGCCGGCATCCAGGTTCCAGCGGACGACTCGCAGGCCCACGTGGTGCGTGCGCTGCACGTCTGCCGGCTCGGGGCCGAGGCGGCCGACGAGCCGCCGGAGGCCGTTCTGCCCGACTATCTGAGAGACCCGGACGCAAAGCCGCAACAGTGAACTCCGAACTCGAGATCCGCCAGCTCGCGTACGCCGATCTGCCGCAGGTGATCGCGATCGAGCGCCGTGCCTTCCCGACCCCCTGGTCGCTGGCGATGTTCGTGCTCGAGCTCTCGAAGCCGTCGGGGATCTGCCTCGCCGCGCTCGAGGACGGGGCGATGGTCGGCTACCTGGTCTGCTCGCGGTACGACACCGTCTGGCACCTGATGAACGTGGCCGTGGACCCGCGCAGGCGGCGCCAGGGCATCGCCACCGCGCTGCTCGAGCGGCTCTTCGAGCAGGCCGACAAGCCGAGCGAGCAGTACACGCTCGAGGTCCGCACCTCGAACGAGTCGGCCATCCGCCTCTACGAGCGCTTCGGATTCCGCGCCGCGGGCCGCCGCCGGGCGTACTACCACGACAACCGCGAGGACGCGCTCATCATGTGGCGGACGGTGGAGGAACGCACCACCGCGTGATCCTCGCCATCGAGACGAGCTGCGACGACACCTGCGCGGCCGTCGTGACCGACGAGGGCGAGATCGCCTCGAACGTGATCGCCTCGCAGGGGCTGCTCCACGCGCGCGACGGCGGCGTGGTGCCCGAGATCGCCTCGCGCCACCACCTCGAGCTCGTGGACGCGGTTACGGCGGATGCGCTCGAGCGAGCCGGCGCCGGCCTGGACGAGATCGACAGGGTGGCGGTCACGCGCGGGCCGGGCCTGATCGGGGCGCTGCTCGTGGGGCTCTCCTCCGCCAAGGCGCTGGCCGCGACGCGCGAGCTGCCGCTCGTGCCCGTGGACCACCTGCACGGGCACGTGGTGGCCAGCACGCTCGGGCCGGACCCGGTGGAGCCACCGTATCTGTGTCTGGTGGCGAGCGGCGGCCATACGTTCCTCGCGCGCGTGGATGACCCGGCGAGCTACTCGGTGCTCGGGCAGACGCTCGACGACGCGGCCGGGGAGGCGTTCGACAAGGGGGCGCGCCTGCTCGGGCTCGGCTATCCGGGCGGCCCGGCCATCGACCGCCTGGCGCGCGAGGGCGACCCCCAGGCGTTCGACTTCCCCCGGAGCGCCCCCGGCGAGCTCGACTTCAGCTTCAGCGGTCTGAAGACCTCGCTGCTGTACGTGGTCCGCGATCTCGGCGATCGCGCCGAGGCTCGAGCCGCGGATCTGGCCGCCTCCTACCAGCGGGCGATCGTCGACGCGCTCGTGGCAAGGACGCGCGCGGCACTCGAGCGCGAGGGTCTCGAGCGGCTCGCGATCGGAGGCGGCGTGGCGGCCAACTCGGAGCTGCGCGAGGCGATCGGGGGTCTGGGCGTGCGCGCCTGGATCCCGCCGATCGAGCTCTGCACCGACAACGCCGCGATGATCGCCGGCGCCGCGCGCTTCCTCGAGCCGCTCGAGTATCCGGCCTACCTGAGCCTCGACGCGGCGGCGCGCCTCTAGTTCTGGATCCGAGTCTCCTCGAGGTCGATGTCGCGCTCGACCCGGCGCCTGACCTCGTCGCTGATGGCACCGTTGTTCCGCAGTTCGAGCAGAGCCTCGCGCTGGGCGTCGTAGAGGTCGTACATGAGGCGCCGCCACGCCTCCGCGCGTTCCTCGAGGTTCTCACCGTCGCCGTCCTCGAGCGCGCCGAAGCGCCGCTGGCGGTAGTCGAACAGCTGCCTGGCACGGCCCACGCTCTCTGGAGTGATCCACTCAGGCTCGCCGAGCTCCTCGAGCCGCTCGAGCGCGGCCTCGGCAACGCGGCGTCTCGCCAGCGTGTCCTCCTGGCCCTCCTCGCCGTCGTCCTGCACTCTGAGGCGGGAGATCAGCGGGCTGAGCGTGAGGCCCTGGCCGACCAGCGTCACGAGGATCACGGCGAATGCCAGGAAGATGATCAGGTCGCGCCCGGGAAACTGGGCGCCGGCGTCGGTCTCGAGCGGGATCGCGAGGGCGGCGGCGAGGGACACGGACCCGCGCATGCCGGCCCAGCCCACCACCAGCCGCCCAGGGGCGCCGAGCCGCCGTCGCCGGCTCGACTCGCGGCGATCGACCAGGCGCATGGCGTAGGGCACAGCGGACACCCAGACGAGCCGGACGACGATCACCACGGCGCTCACCAGCCCCGCCCAGAGCACGAGCTCGCCCGTGGAAGGCCCCGAGATGTCATCCAGGATCCCGGGCAGCTGAAGCCCCACGAGGAGGAACAGCACGGCGTTGAGCAGGAAGGTGAGGATCTCCCAGACCGCCACGCCCTGGAGGCGCATCACGGCGGTGGTGAGCTGAGGCGTGTACCAGGCCATGTAGAGCCCCGTCGTGACCGCCGCGATCACACCCGAGAACCCGAGCTCCTCCGCCGGCAGGTAGCCCACGTAGCCCGAGAGGATCGAGATCGTGATCTCGGTCGGCGGATCGTCGATCCGAGACCGGACCTGCCGGATCAGCCAGCCCGCTGCGAGGCCGACGACCACGCCGCCCAAACCGCTCGCGATGAACTCGAGGCCTGCCTTCCAGAGCGTGAAGGACCCCGACACCACGGCCGCGACGGCGAAGCGGTAGAGGACCAGGGCGGTCCAGTCGTTGGTCAGGTTCTCGCCCTCGACGATCGCCACCAGGCGGCGGGGCGCCTCCACGCGCCGCATGATCTCTGCGGGCGCCACGGCATCGGTTGGCGAGACGATCGCGCCGAGCACGAACGACTCAGCCCAGCCGAGGCCGACCACCTCGTGGGCGATTACGGCAACGGCCGCCATCGTCACGAACACGAGGGGGATCGCCAGCGTGGCGATTGCCTTGACGTTCTGGCGCAGCTCGCGCACCGAGCTGAAGAAGGCCGCGCCGTAGAGGAGCGGCGGGAGGAAGATCAGGAGCACGATGTCCGGGTCGAGCTCGACGCTGGGAACCCCCGGCAGGAAGCCGATCACGGCGCCGCCCAGTACGAGCGTGATCGGGTAGGGCACGCCGACCACCCGCGCGACCACCGCGAGGCCCGCGATGGCGAGCAAAAGGCCGAAGACGATCAGCTCGACGTGGTCCACGCGAAAAGAGTGGCAGCATCAGCGGGGATGCCAGTGGTCACGCTGTACGGCAAGCCAGGCTGTCACCTATGCGACGAAGCCCGCGCGGTGGTCGAGCGCGTGCGCGCGCGGCGGACGTTCGACCTCCGGGAGGTGGACGTGACGCTGGATCCGGTGCTCTACAGGGAGTACGGAGAGCGGATCCCGGTACTTGCCCTGGACGGCCGGGAGCTGTTCGAGTTCCACGTCGAGGAGGCGGGTTTGGTAGAGCGGCTCGATAGAGTGGACGGCTTGTGAGGTACGACGACCCCACAGCGGGCGGCGTCGGGCTTCAGCCGGTGAGCCCGGAAGGCGAGCCGGCTGCCTCGGAGCGGCTCTCGCTCGGGGTCGCTGCCCGTCTGTCGCGCTATCTCCAGGTCCTGACCCAGGCGAAGAAGATGGGGCGCGAGACGATCTCGTCCCAGGAGCTGGCGGACTACACGCACGTCAACTCGACCCAGATCCGGCGCGACCTGTCCGGCTTCGGCAAGTTCGGCAAGCGCGGCGTGGGCTACAACGTCGACTCGCTGGTCTCGCAGATCCGGAAGATCCTGCGCACCACCGGGAAGCACAACATCGCGCTGTTCGGTGCCGGCAACCTGGGTCAGGCGATCGCCGGGTCGGACATCTTCGCCGACCACGGGTTCCGGGTCGTGGCGCTGTTCGACAAGGACCCGGGCAAGGTCGGCAGCCAGGTCGGCGACAGCCTCATGGTGCGGCCCTACGACGACCTCCGGCGGGTGATCCGCGACGAGGACGTGGTCGTGGGCGTGCTCGCGGTGCCCACCGAGGCGGCGCAGGAGGTGGCCGACGATCTCGTCGCCGCCGGCGTGAAGATCATCTTCAACTACTCGGAAGCCCTGCTGCAGGTCCCGCCCGAGGTCACGGTGCACACCTCGAGCCCCGCCGTGGACCTGCTCTACGCGCTCTACTTCTACCTCACCTAAGACCTCACCATGCTGGACATG
>DASUQG010000351.1:0-12563 GCA_036280695.1 Thermoleophilaceae bacterium | reverse complement strand
ATCCTGCAGCCGCCGTGCCGCGACGACGCCGACTGGGGTGTGGTCTACATCGAGGTGAGCGGCTGCCTCCCGATGTGCGGCCACGGGACGATCGGCGTGGCCACGGTCCTCGTGGAGACCGGCATGGTCGAGGTGCAGGAGCCCGAGACGATCGTGCGCCTCGACGTGCCCGCCGGTCTTGTCGAGGCGAAGGTGCGCGTGGAGGACGGCCGAGCGAAGTCCGTGACACTGAGAAACGTGCCGTCCTTCCTGCACGCCACGGACGCCGAGGCCGGGGGCGTGCGCTACGACATGGCCTACGGCGGCAACTTCTACGCGATCGCGGACGCCGCCTCGGCGGGCCTGGCGGTGAGGCCCGAGCAGGCGGACGAGCTGATCGAGGCCGGCCTCGCGCTGATGGCGGCGGTGGAGGAGCCGGTCCATCCCGAGGACCCGGAGATCCGCGGCTGCCGCCACGTCGTCTGGACGGCGCCCGGCGCGAATGGCGCCGACAGCCGCTCGGCCACCGCGATCCATCCAGGCTGGGTCGACCGCTCGCCGTGCGGCACCGGCACGAGCGCGCGCATGGCGCAGCTCTGGTCGCGCGGCGAGCTCGCGCTCGGCGCCCCGTTCGTGAACGAGTCGATCATCGGAACCCGCTTCACGGGCCGGCTGCTGGAGGAGACGAGCGTCGGCGGGCGTCCCGCGGCGGTGCCGGAGATCACCGGCCGCGCGTGGATCACCGGCATGGGGCAGTACCTGCTCGATCCCGAGGATCCGTTCCCGCACGGCTTCCGTGTCGGCTGACGCGATCGTCGTCGGCGCGGGGATCTGCGGCGCGGCGGCGGCCTTCTCTCTCCAGGAGCGGGGCATGGACGTGCTGCTGGTCGACCGCGGCGCGGTCGCGGGAGGCACCACCGGCGTCGGGGAGGGCAACGTGCTCGTCTGCGACAAGCCGCCGGGCCCCGAGCGCGACCTGGCTCTGCTGGGGCGCGAGCTCTGGCTCGAGCTGGGCGAGCGCTTTCCGGCCGCCCGGGTCACGCGCAAGGGCGCGCTGCTGCTCGACCACCCCGACGGCTCGGACGGGGCCGGCCTCGAGCCGGCGCTCGCGCCCGGGGTGCGGGTGCTGCACGAGCCGGACGACCTCCAGGTGGACCCGGGCGCGATGACGCGCGCGCTCGCCGCCGGGCTGCCTGTGCGGGAGGGCGCCGCCGTGGCGTCGGTGGAGCAGGGCAGCGTGACGTTCGAGGGCGGCGAGCGCCTGGCGTGCGACCACGTGGTCGTGGCCACCGGTCCCTGGGCCGCGGCGCTCACCGGCCTGCCGGTGGAGCCGCGCAAGGGGCAGCTCGTCGCGCTCGCGGCTCCGCCTGGGCTGATCCGCCACAAGCTGATCGAGGCGGCCTATGTGGATGCGGTCGCGGCCGCCGACGAGGGCGTGGCGGTGGCCGTGGTCGTGGAGCAGACGCTCGACGGCGACGAGGTCCTGGTGGGCTCGAGCCGCGAGCGCGTGGGCTTCGAGGCCACGGTGAGCGAGGACGTGACCGAGGCGATGCTCGGGCGGGCGGCCCGCTTCGTGCCCGCGCTGCGCGAGCTACCGGTCACCCGCAGCTGGTGCGGCTTCCGGCCCTGGCTTCCCGACGGCCTGCCGGCGCTCGGCCAGCTGCGTCCGGGCGTCTGGACCAGCACGGGCCACGAGGGCGCGGGAGTCTGCCTCGGGCCGATCTCCGGCCGGCTGCTCGCTCAGTTGATCTGCGGCGAGCAGCCCGACCTGGACCCGTCGCCGTTCGACCCGCGCCGCTTCAGCGCGGGGCCTGCTTCTGGATCTCGATCACCTGCTGGAACGTCGGGCGGTTGATCCAGTGGATCAGCGGCTGGTTGATCGCTCCGACCGGGCGCTGGCGGACCGCGTCGTAGCACCACTGGTCCGACGGCATCCCATAGTCCTCGCAGATCTCGTCCTTGTAGAAGACCGCCGGGTCGGCCGCGACCGCCCGCTTCAGCGAGGAGCGCAGGCGGGCGCGGCAGCGCCGCAGGTTGCCCTGGCGCCGCGCGGAGCCGCCGCAGTAGATGCGTGAGAGCGGCCCGCGCACCCTGCGGCCGAGCACCCGGCGCAGGTCCTTCTGGGCGTAGTGGTACCAGCCGCCGTTGTACGCCGAGCCGTGATGCTCGCCGTCCAGGTTCGGGTCGTCGTCCGGCCGCAGGATCGTGCCGAGCCGCTTGTAGGCCGCCGCGCCGAGCACCGGCCTGAACTCCACGCGCAGCCAGCGTGACCACCAGCGGTCGAGGATCGACACCGCCTCCGCGTGCTCGTAGACGCCGTTGCGGTCGCGGTCGAGCCGGTGCCCGCCGGCCCGCACCCACGCCTTCAGCACGGCGACCGCGTTGCGCAGCCTCGCGTCGCGCGGCTTGCCGACCACCCTTAGCGCCCAGGGCAGGACCTTGGTCGCGCGCAGGTCCACGGTCCCGGCGCCCTCCATGGCGTCGATCAGCTGCACGAGCGACATCTTTCTCGCGCCACGGGTGCCTCTCCGGATGCGGTCGGACAGCGACTGCGAGCGGTACGTCGAGCCGTACGAGAAGTTGTCGTCCGAGGCGCGATACCCGCGTGCCTGCTTGTTGTTCCAGCTGACGATGTACGACTGGTCGATCGTCTGCGGGTGGGCCGCGAACGGCGTGTAGCTCGCGCTCCACATGTCCGGGTTCCAGCCGCGCCACGCGAAGCGCCCGTTCACCGGGAAGTGCGAGCTCGTGCGCGACGTGCGGACCGGGTTGTTACCCGAGTTGAAGTAGCCGATGTGCGAGTGGTCGACATAGAGCCAGTTGAACGTGAAGCCGATCTTGGAGGCCGCCCGCTGGAAGTCCTGCGGCCCACGGATCTTGCTCGGGTCGTTCAGCTCGACGAAGCCGAGCGCCGAGTCGGCCTCGTGGAAGTAGGTGGAGCGCAGCTTCGTGTACACCACCGGCTTGCCCTTCACGTTCGCCCGGGCTGTGACCAGGCCGAGCTTCGTGCGCTCGGCGTGCAGCGTCTCCGATCCCGGCGGCGTGTCGTCGGCCGGGCTCGGGATCCAGCTGTTGGTCTTCTCGAGCACCTCGATCGGCGCGCACTGGCCGCGGAACAGGTAGTGCATCGAGTCGAGCGTGGGCGCGGCGCCGTTCGGCTCGCAGAGCGGGAGCGCGAAGGTGTCGATGATGTCCTGGCCCGCCGAGGTGGCGCTCCAGGCGTAGTCGCGCCCGTGGCCCAGCAGCACGTAGAGGCTCACGCCCGCGAACGTGGCCCCGCGGGCGTCGATGCCCGGGCCGTGCACGTCCACGTCGAGCAGCAGCTGAGGGGCGAAGTAAGCCGTCTGCGGGCCCATCACGGCGATCGGCTTGCCGGACTGCGACTCGCGCGCCGAGACGAGCAGCGCGTTCGAGCCCTGGCGCGGGAACGAGAGCAGCCCGCCGAGGCCCGTGTCATCGCGGCCGGCGCTGCTCGCGCCGCTGCCCTTTACGACGTCGAGCTTTCGCACAGTGCCGCGGTCCGGCAGCGCCTGGCCGCCTCGCCGCAGCCGACGCGGCTCGGCGCGATAGCGGAAGCGCTTCCTCGGGTTCACCGTGACCGGCGCCTCGGGGTCCTCGGCCGTGCGGAGGTCCTTCCACACGCGCTTGCCGCGCCTGCGACCGAAGCGCTTCTGCGTGTCCTGGAGCAGCAGCGCCGAGTCCAGCTCGCGGCCGCCGCCCTTGCCGAAGATGCCGCCGATCAGGCTGGCGGTGGCGATCACGTCCGTGACCTTCCAGTCCTGCGGCCCGGGCTTCCCGATCGCGGCGTACTCGCCCGGCATCTTGAGCGGATTCACCCGCGCCTCGGTGATGTAGCGGTTGATGCCCGCCACGTAGTTGGTCACGTCGTCCTGGAGGGCCGCGCCGGCGGCGCCGTACACGTCGTCGCCCAGGTCGAACTGGCGCTGGAGGTCGGCCTCCGTGTAGGGGGCGAGCTCCCACTGCGTGTGGTCCTGCGAGCGGTTTCCGGCCGCACCGCCGGCGAACGCGGACAGCTGCGCCCGTCCGGCGTTGCGCAGCGCGTCCATCACGAAGAGACGGTCCTCGGCGCCCACGTAGCCGAGCCCGAACATCGTTCCTGCCCGCGTCTTGCCGTAGATGTGCGGGACGCCGAAGTTGCCGTCGCGCACGATCGTCACGTCGTCGCGGCCCGGCGGCGAGTAGATCCGCTCGGCCTCGTTCTGCTTCACGCCGAAGGTCGCGTCCTTGTAGTACTTGGGGATGTCGGCGGCGCTCAGCCCGGGGGAGGCGTAGACGAGGTCGCCGTACATCTGAAGCTCCTTGGACGAGTGCTTCGGCCGCGGCGCGCTCGGGCAGTTGGACTTGGGCGGCGGACAGGCGGCGAGGAACGCCGCGATGTCCGCGGCGTTCGCGTGGCCGTTCTGACCCGGAGGCAGGATGTTCCAAAAGCCGCCGCCGTCGTTCATCCCGTACGGCTGGACGGGGGTGTCGGTGGGGAGACCCGGCAGACCCGGCAGCTGAGGCAACCCGGGCAGCTGGGCATGGGCTGTGCCCGCAACGCCGATCGCAATCGCGCACGCGGCCACAAGCGCCAGCGTGCCCTGCCTCCCAAGGCCTCGCATGGCGCAGCAAAATACGCGCCCCGTGCGCGCTGTGCGCCGGTTCGCGAGCGGCGTTCGCTGTGCTTACCGCGGCTGCCACGCAAGCGCACGTCCGGGTCAATACGGCGGCCGTCCGGCGCGCGCGCGGGTCGTAAGGCTCGCCGCGCGCGCCGGCCACGAGCGCCGGTGGGCGCGTCGCGGGTGGCGCGCCTGAAGGGGTTGGGCGCTTTTCATTTCCATTTCGCCATGGAAAGCGCCCAACCCTCGGCCGGGCCCCCGCGAGGGTGGCGAGTGGCGAGTTGTCGACCGGCGCCCGGTCGGGGGCGGCGCGCTACGCCAGGACGGGCACCGCGTCCGAGGCGATCGCTTCGATCTCCTCGGAGGCACGCTCGAACTCCTCGTCCGAGAGCACGGGCGTACCCTCGAAGGGGAGGTCGCGGTAGAGCTCGAGCCAAGAGCGGCAGCCGTGGTACTCGGGCCGGACCTTCACGGTCACCGGCCTCGGGATGCGGAAGGTGCGCAGGACCATCACATGCAGCGGGTGGCGCCGCTTCCAGTGCAGGCGCTTCTCCGCGTAGTCGGTGGTCCAGATGTAGTACGGCGACAGCGCGTCGATCGCGCGCGGGTCCGTGATCAGGTAGCTGGCGGCGACCTCTGCCCAGGCGCGGATGCGCACCCGCTCGGGCTGCGGGATGCCGCCGTCCTGGAGCAGCGCCCTCGCGGGCGGCTCGTCGTCGGGCCAGACGCCCTCCTCGAGTGCGCGGGCCAGCTCAGGCAGGTGCGACTGGCGGATCAGGTCGTTCCGCTGGTGGTCGAACGTGGGGTAGAGGAAGAAGCGGTCGTGCTCGATCTCGAAGTGCTTGTTCTCCTCGCGAATCCCGCCTTTACGCAGGGTGAGGAGCTGCTCGCCCTCGGCGAGCGCACGCACGGTTACGGCCCATTCCTTGAATGCAACTGGCATAGACGAGAGAAACCTCCAAAACGCCGCGTCGAGGCATCTGGCAACAACGTGGGGCGGACGCGGGCGGCCATTGTTACGAACGAGGGCTCAGGTTGCAAGGGAAATTGCGAGGTCATTTGGAAGTCCTATTGACAAGCTAACGCCATTAGCCTAAGCTAAGACCATTAGCCACCGTGACGAAGGAGTTCTCAATGGCCCTGCAGCTCAAGACCAGCATCGACATCGACGCCGCACCGGAAGCGGTTTGGGCGGTCCTGAGCGATCTGTCCGCCTATCCGACCTGGAACCCGTTCATCCGCGAGGCTCACGGAGAGCTCGTGGCCGGCGAGCGGCTAGAGGTGACGATGCATCCCGAGGGCGGGCGGGCGATGCGGTTCCGGCCCACGGTGCTGAGCGCCGAGCCGGGCCACGAGCTCCGCTGGCGCGGCCGCCTGGTGGCTCCGGGACTGTTCGACGGCGAGCATCGCTTCGCGATCGAGCCCACTACCGGCGGCAGCCGGCTGGTTCAGGAGGAGCGCTTCACCGGCGTGCTCGTGCCGCTGCTCGCGAAGGGGCTGCGCACACGCACCCTGCCCGCCTTCGAGCAGATGAACGAGGCCCTCAAGGCGCGTGCCGAGGCCGCGTCCGCCCGGGCCGCCGCGTGAGCGCGGCGACTGCCGGCGCGCTCAGCCCGCGCCAGCAGGAGATCGTGGGCGTGGCGCGCACGCTGCTCACGCGCGACGGCGTGGAGGCGCTCACGCTCGGGCGCGTGGCGCAGGCGCTCGGGATCAAGCCGCCGTCCCTCTACAAGCACTTCCCGAGCAAGCGTGCCCTCGAGGCGGTCCTGATCGCGGAGGGGATGCGGATGTGGGCCGAGGCGATGGAGCGCGCAGATCCGACGCTCGCCGACATCGCCGTCGCGTACCGCCGCTTCGCGCGCGAGAACCCGGAGCTCTACCGGCTGATGACCGACCGGCCGCTGCCGCGGGACCTCCTCCCCGAGGGCCTCGAGGCGCGCGCTGCCGCGCCCGTGCTGCGTGCGGCCGGAGACCCCGACCTCGCGCGTGCCGTCTGGGCCTTCGCGCACGGCATGGTGGTGCTCGAGCTGGCCGACCGCTTCCCGCCCGACGCCGAGCTCGAGCATGCCTGGGCCAAGGCGGTGGAGGCGTTCAGCTCTGCTCGAGCGCTGTGATCACCGCGGCGAAGTCCGCCTCGGCGTGGCCCGTCTCCGCCGCGCGGGCGTAGAGCGGCTCCACCAGCGAGCCGAGGCGCAGCGCCACGCCGAGCGCCCGCGCCTCGTCCAGGCAGTGGCGCACGTCCTTCAACATGTGCTCGAGCTTGAAGAGCGGCTTGAAGTCGCGCTCGAACATCGGATGGCCCTTCAGGCCGAGCACGGTCGAGTTGCCCGCGCTGCCCGCGGCCACCTCGAGGAAGGCGTCCGGGTCGAGCCCCGCGCGCTCCGCCGCCAGCACCGACTCGGCGAGCGCCACCGCGTGCACGGCGCCCATCGTGTTGGTGAGCAGCTTCGCCAGCTGGGCGTGGCCCTGGGGCCCCACGTGCACGATCCGCTCGCCCATCGCCTCGAACAGCGGGAGGGCGCGCTCGAAGGCGTCGCGCTCGCCGCCCACCATGATCGTGAGCGTGCCGTCCTCCGCCTTCGGCCGCGAGCCCGACACCGGAGCCTCGAGGAACGCCACGCCGTCGTCCGCCAGGCGCTCGCCGATGGCGCGCGCGGCCGTGGGAGCGATAGTCGACATGTCGATCGCGACGCCGCCCTCGCCCAGCCCGTGGACGGCGCCCTGCTCGCCCAGCAGCACCTCCTCCACCTCCGGCGCGTCCGGGACCATCGTGATCACGACCCAGGCGCCCTCGGCGGCCTCCCGCGGGGTGGCCGCGGCCGTGGCGCCGAGCTCGGCCGCGAAGCGCTCGGCCTTCTCGCGCGTGCGCGTGTAAACGGACAGCTCGAAACCCGCCCGCGCGAGGTTCGAGGCCATCGGGCCGCCCATGATTCCGAGGCCGCAGAACGCCACGCGCTTACTCGCTTCCATGTCCGCCACCTCCGGGGGTCTCGATTCGCAGCCTGTCTCCGGGTTGGAGCGTTCCCGATGCCTTGGGCTCCAGCTCCTCCCCGTTCAGCAGGTTCCTACCAGGCCTGCCCGGCTCGCCGCCGTCCGCGCCCGGCGGGGGGTGGCGGCGGCGCTCGGTGATGAGCGAGTAGCGCATCTCGTCGAGGGCCTCCAGCTCACGCACCACGCCGTCGCCGCCGCGATGGCGCCCGGCCCCGCCGGAGCCGCGCCGTAGCGAGTACTCGACCGCGCGCAGCGGGAACTCGAGCTCGAGCGCCTCGATCGGCGTGTTGAGCGTGTTGGACATCGCGACGTGGACGGCGCTGGGCCCGTCGGCATCCGCGCACGCGCCCTGGCCGCCGCCGAGCGTCTCGTAGTAGGTGAAACGCTCGTTCCCGAGTGTCACGTTGTTCATCGTGCCCTGCCCGAGGGCGTGCCCGAAGGCGCGCAGCACCAGGTCGGCCACGCGCGACGACGTCTCCACGTTCCCGGCCGCCACCGCCGCGGGAGGCCGGGCGTTCAGCAGCGAGCCCTCGGGGGCGGTCACCGTCAGAGGCCGGTAGGCGCCCGAGCACGGCGGCACGTCGGGATCGGTGAGCACGCGCAGCGCGAAGTAGCAGGCCGACAGCGTCACGGCCAGCGGGCAGTTCAGGTTGCCGTCATGCTGTGGCGCCGAGCCGGAGAAGTCGAGCTCCATCGCGTCTCCTCGAACGCGGGCCTGGAGCTGGAGCTGCACGTCGCCCTCGGCGGCCTCGAGCAGATCACGCGCCTCGCGCTCCCCGTCCTCCAGCTCCGCGATGCGCGCGCGGGTGCGCCGCTCCGCGTAGTCGAGCGTCTCGCGCATCCCCGCCCGCACGGTCTCGATCCCGAAGCGCTCGATCAGCGCGGCCACGCGCTCGCCGCCGGCGCGACCCGCGGCGAGCTGCGCACGCAGGTCGGCCTCGCGCTGGCGCGGGTTGCGCATGCGGCCGGCGAGCTCGTGGAGGACCTCGTCGGTCAGCCGGGTGGGAGCGATCACGACTCCCTCGTCGGCGAGCGTCCGCGACAGCGCCGGCATGCTGCCGGGCTCCTCCGCGCCCACGTCGGCGTGGTGCGCGCGGCTGGCCGCGAAGCCGGCCAGCTCGCCCTCGTGGAAGAGCGGCGAGATCACCGTGATGTCGGGCAGGTGGGTGCCGCCGCGGTAGGGGTCGTTGAGGATCCAGGACTGGCCGGGCCGCTGTTCGTCGTCGAGCACGGCCGCCACCGCGGATGGCATCGCACCGAGGTGCACGGGGATGTGCTCGGCCTGCATCACCATCTGGCCCTCGGCATCGAAGAGCGCCGTGGAGGCATCGCGGCGCTCCTTGATGTTGGCCGAGTGAGCCGAGCGCACGAGCACGGCGCCCATCTCGTCGCACGCGGCGCGCAGGCTGCCGAGCATCACCTGAAGCGTGATCGGGTCGAGCGGCCGTGTCCGAGGTCGCCGGCTGGCCGGCGACGGAGGATTGCCTTTCTTTCGCTCCATCACCACGACGTCGTCCTGCGCTCGGGCGCGCCAGCCCTCCGGCACCACGAGCGTGGACCCTGGGAGCGGCACCACCGCAGGGCCCTCGGCCGCGCCATCGGGGAGCCCATCCCAGGCCGCCGGCCGCGGCTCCGCGCCCGGCATCGCCACGGCCACCCGCACGCTCACGAGCTCGAGGCCGGCGTCGTGATCGACGTAGCCGTAGCGCTCCTCGTGCGCGCGGTCGAATGCCCGCCGCAGCTCGTCCAGATCCGGCTCCGGCTCGCCCGGCACCTGGAGCTCGAAGGCCTGCCCCTCGTAGCGGAGGTCGTAGGTCGCGCGCAGCTCCGCGTCCGGAGCGCTGAGCTCCTCGCGGCCCTGGCGCGCCAGCCGCTCAACCACCGAGGCCACATCCCCGGTGGATGCCTCAGAGGCCTTGAGCAGGACGCTCTCGACGAGGTCGCGCCGCCGCTCGGCCACCACGAGTCCGAAGGCGGACAGCACACCGCTCGCCACCGGCACCAGTACGCGCCGCATCCCCAGCTCGTCGGCTATCTGCGCGGCGTGCAGCGGCCCGGCTCCGCCGAACGGCACGAGCGCCAGCTCGCGCGGGTCAATCCCGCGCTCGACCGTCACGACCCGCACGGCCTGGGCCATCGCGGCGCTTGCCACGCGTGCGATGCCGGCGGCCGTCTCGTCGAGCCCCAGCCCGAGCTGCTCCGCCAGCCCGCCGACCGCGCGCTCGGCCGCGGCCCGGTCGAGCCGCACGCCGCCCGCGAGCGGCGAGTCCTCGTCCAGGTGCCCCAACAGCAGGTTCGCGTCGGTCACGGTGGGCTCCTCACCGCCGCGGCCGTAGGCGGCGGGACCCGGATCGGCGCCCGCCGAGCGCGGGCCCACACGGAGGGCGCCGCCGGCGTCGCGCCACGCGATCGAGCCGCCGCCCGCGCCCACGGTGTGCACGTCCACCATCGGCAGTGCGAGCGTTCTCCCGCCCACCTCGCGCCCGGTCCCGACCGCGGCGGCGTCGCCCACGATCAGCGACACGTCGCAGGACGTTCCGCCCATGTCCAGCCCGACCGCATCGCCGCGCGCCATCGCGGCGGCTCCCACCGCGCCGCCCGCCGGCCCCGACAGCACGGTCCAGGACGCGTGCCGTGCCGCCGTGCCCGCATCCGCGGTGCCGCCGCTCGAGAGCATCACCTCCGGCTCCGGCAGCCCCGCGTCCCGGGCGCGCTCGGTCAGCCGCCCGAGGTAGCCGCGCAGGAGCGGCGACAGGGCAGCGTCCACGATCGTGGTGGCGCAGCGCTCGTACTCGCGGAACACCCCCGCGGTCTCGTGCGAGGTGGACACGTGGATCCCGGGCAGAGCCTCGTCGAGCAGCTCGGCGGCGCGCCGCTCGTGCTCGGGATGTCGAAAGCCCCATAGCAGGCACACAGCCGCCGCCTCCGCCTCGACGCCGTCGAGCGCCGCGCGCAGTGCGTCCTCGTCGAGGGCGCGCAGCACGCCCTCCGGCCCGGTGCGCTCGGGCACCGGCACGCGCAGCTCGGCCGGCACCAGAGGGGGAGGGTGGCCCGCGCACAGCCGGTATAGGTCCGGGCGTGCCTGGCGGCCGAGCTCCTCGAGGTCCGTGAATCCCTCGGTGGCGAGCAGGGCAGTGCGGGCCACGCGGCCCTCGAGCAGGGCGTTGGTGCCGACGGTCATGCCGTGCACGAAGCGCTCCACGTCGCCGGGCGCGGCGCCCGCGGCGAAGAGCGCCTCGTGGACGGCATTCATCACGCCCTCGGACTGGTCTCCCGGGGTCGTGGGCGACTTGCCCGTGACGAGCCGGTCGCCGGTGAGCAGCGCGGCGTCGGTGAAGGTGCCGCCGACGTCCACCCCGAGGATCACGAGGTGGACGCTAAGCAATCACGGCTTCAGGCCGCGGCGACCTCGAACTCTTCGTCCAGGTGCTTGTGCGACGGGCAGTACTTGCTGCCCGGCAGCGGCACGCGCGCGCACGCCGTTCCCCGGCGCGTGCTTGCGTGGCAGCACACCGGGCTGCCGTCGAACGTCATGCCCGTGCGCAGCTGGCTGTCGACGAACTCGGTCGCGAGCGTCATGTGCCTCTCGCAGACTCGATAGACGCGAAGCTGCTCCTCGATCGGGAAGAAGTGGCGCACGTCGTTGAAGATCGTGCGGACCGGCTTCGCGAAGTAATGGCGATCCATCGCGAGCCGCTCCATCGATGTCTCGCAGGCGCGGAGGAAGCGCATGCGCGTAGCAAACACGTCCTCTCCTAGGCCGGGAACCACCTCGGGCGCCAGCTCTCGATAGATCGAGCGACTGAACTGGTACATGTCCGTTTTACCCCCTGTGCAAGCGGCCGTGCCGCACTGGAAAACTCCCTCAGACCCCGCAACGTGCGGTGTATTAACTTAGTGTTAAGCCGCTGAACAGCCGGTCAGCTACTGGCTCGTTCCCCGGCTGGCGAAGGGCGCAAACCCCGGGTTAGGATCGCCTTCATGGCCTCCCTTCTCGACCTGACCAGCCAGGGCGACGTCGCCACGATCACGGACGACGCGTACCTCAATCGCACGCTTCAGCTGATGAACCCGCAGCAGCTGTACGAGCTATGGGAGCGCCAGCAGTGGCAGTCGCAGGCGATCGACCTCGAGCGCGACAAGGAGCAGTGGGCACAGCTCTCGGACGAGGACAAGGAGGAGCACCTCTGGGGGCTGAGCTCGTTCTTCGTCGGTGAGGAGCGCGTGACGACCGAGTTCTCCGGCCTGGTGATGGCGTACGAGGACGAGCAGGAGGAGGCGTTCCTCACGACGCAGCAGGTCGACGAGGCGCGCCACATGCAGTTCTTCGACCGCTGGTTCCGCGAGGTCGCGGGCTTCGACAGCGAGAGCGAGGACATCCGGCAGCGGCTCGCGGCCGCGCGCGCGGACGTGACCGACGCGTTCGTGGAGCTGTTCGACGAGCGGCTGGTGCAGATGGGCCAGAGGCTGATCGCCGACCCGAAGAACATGGACCTGAAGGTCGACTTTGTGACTGCGTACCACATGGTCATCGAGGGGACGCTGGCGCTCACCGGCCAGCACTTCATGCTCGACTACTACGAGAACAACGACCTGCTGCCGGGCTTCGCGGAGGGCTTCGCGAACATCGCCCGCGACGAGCACAGGCACGTGGCCTACGGCACCTGGTTCCTCCAGCAGAAGTGCGCCGAGGAGCGCTACCGCGCGCGGGTGCAGGAGACGCTCAACGAGCTCCTCCCGCTCGCGGCCGGCGTGCTCGTGCCGAAGGGCTACGCGCTCGGGGACGACTACGAGTTCTTCGGCTACACCGCTCAGGAGCAAGCCGAGTTCGCCTACAGCGCGCTGACCCGGCGCCTGAAGGTGATCGGCATCGCTCTGCCTACTGCATCGGCTGCATGAGCCAGTCCATCCGGCGGCGCGCGTAGATCAGCGGCTCTCCCTGCTCGAGGCGACCGCCCTGGAGGTCGCCGATCA
>DASUQG010000350.1:0-4914 GCA_036280695.1 Thermoleophilaceae bacterium | reverse complement strand
ACGAGCAGCGCCCCGCAGAGCAGCGCGGCGAGCGTGCGCGTCAGCTCGCCGCTTCCGGCGCCTGGTGCCTGGACTTCCATTCCGAGTACGGCATCCCGTAGACGATCTCGCGTGCCTCCGCGTCCTCGAGCTCCACACCGCGCTCCTCCGCAGCCTCGCGATACCAGCGCGCCAGGCAGTTGCGACAGAAGCCGGCCAGCTCCATCAGGTCGATGTTCTGCACATCGGTGCGCTCGCGCAGATGCTTTACGAGATCACGGAACGCGGCGGCCTCGAGCTCGGTCCGGGTGGCTTCATCCATGGATCTGGAACGATAGGGAGGATGAGCGAGTCTGAACGCAGCCAGCCTCACGTCCCGCCGGATCCCAGCGGCATCGAGGAGCCGCACGACGTGCTCGCGGCCGAGGAGTTCGGGATCGGGACGCGCGAGAACCGCTTCCCTGGCGACCCCACCGGCATCCGCGAGCCGCACGACGTGCTCGCCGCCGAGGAGTTCGCGATGCCGGCCGGAGTGGAGCCGCACGACGACGGCGGCGGCTCGGGCGTGCGCGCCCTGCTTCCGCTGATCCTCGCCGGCCTGGT
Organism: Thermoleophilaceae bacterium; assembly: GCA_036280695.1. GTDB lineage: Bacteria > Actinomycetota > Thermoleophilia > Solirubrobacterales > Thermoleophilaceae > JACVRW01. The sequence goes on along the minus strand of DASUQG010000350.1, from coordinate 4,332 downwards.
GGTGCTGATCGCGCTGCGCCGCCGGCGCTGATGCCGGAGCTCTCGCAGCAGAACCGGATCGAGGTCAGGGTCGATCGCTCGCTCTGCATCGGCTCTGGCGACTGCGTCGACACGGCGCCGAACGTGTTCCAGCTCGACGAGGAGGACAAGGCGGTGGTGGTGGACCCCGACGGCGCGTCGGTGGACGAGATCCTGCAGGCCGCGGCAAACTGCCCTGTCAGCGCGATCTTCGTCGTCGGCGAGGAGGGCGACCTCTACCCCTAGGCGGGGCGTTCCGCCGGCGACAGCGCGGCGCGCATGGCCTCGGCGCTGAGCTGCTCGAGCGGGAACAGCAGGCTGCGGACGATCGCGAGCGGCTCGCGGTCCTCATCGCGGGTCCAGTCGGCCTCGTCGCGCGTCTCGACGAAGAAGTCGAGCGCGTGCCGGTACGCGGTGAGCCGCGCCGGGCGCAGCACGATCGTGCCCGCGCCACCCACCAGCTCGCCCAGCTCGTCCGCCAGCGCGGTGAGCTCGCGGAGCTCCACCACGTCGTCGGCGGACATCTCGGTGTTGCGGAAGCGCTCGGCGGCGCTGGCCGCAACGGCATGCGCCGAAGCGGCGATCTCCTCCTCGCGCAGGTCGAAGCATGCGAACACGACGGGGTTACCGTCGAGGTCCTGCGAGATGTCGATGTGCTGACGATCCATCGCTGTTTCGACAGTATCGGCCGATCGAGGCCGGCTCGTGATGGTCCTCACATACCCTACGCCCCCCGGGCTCATTCCAGCGGCTCGTGACGCTCACGACTCGGGCTTCGCCGCGAAGACCTTCAGGTCCCTCGGCGCTCCCTTCGCCTTGAAGCGCCAGCGGCGGCGCAGCTCCATGTCCGAGTTGCCGATCTGGTCGCACACCGCCTCCGAGATCAGCACCTCGCCCGGGCCGGCCGCGTCGGCCACGCGCGCTGCCACGTTCACGTCGACCCCGAAGTAGTCGCTGCCGAGCTTGCGCGGCCTGCCGAAGTGTATGCCGCCGCGGAGCTGCGGGCTGTAGCCGTCCACGTCGATCTCGCGGACCGCGCGCGTCGACTCGAGCGCCGCGTCCACGGCCAGTCCGGCATCGTCGAAGACCGCCATCACGCCGTCGCCGAGGCGCTTCACGATGCGTCCCTCGCGCTCCTTGATCGCCGGATCAACGGTGCGGCCGACCGTCCGCAGCAGCTCGAGCGCGGCGTCGTCGCCGGCCTCGAGCGCCCAGTCCGAGAACCCGACGAGATCCGTGAACAGGATCGCCAGCGGCTCGTCGCCGCGGCCCCGCCCCTGCGCCTCGGAGACCACCTGCCAGAGCTGAAGCGCGCCGAACCCGAGCTCCCGCGCCGCACTCGGACGCCTGTCGGTGGCCGCGGCGAGCCGCTGCCCGATCAGCTGAGGCGGCTCATCACCCGCAACCGACAGCGGATCCCCATAGGCGTGGTCGCCGGGAAGCCGCGCCCGAAGCGCCCGAGCGGCCCGCACGACACCGTCCCTGCCGTCGAACCTCACCAGGGCATCGACAGCGCGCCGGAAACGGCGCGGCTCCTCGGCAGTCTCGGGCTCGGCCATCGCTCGAAGATTCCCACGCGAGCCCGCACCGAAGCGTGCCAGCGCTAGGGGCTCGGCCTAGCGCGCCCAGAACGAGGTCCGCTTGCGGGCCCCCGCCCACGACAGCCCGATGTGGATGTGGTCCTTGTGGGCCTCGGTGTAGTTCACCCGCCGCCGCAGCCGTCCGCGCTCGGTGTAGCACGCGGAGTACTTGCCCATCCCCTCCGAGCCGGACCACCAGGAGTGGCAGTTCCAGATGATCTCCTGGATGCCCATCCGGCGCGCGAGCGCGTGCTCGTTGCCGGCGCTGTCGGTGGCGAGCCAGAGGTCGATCAGGCGGCGCGCCTCGCGGCGGTCAGCCGGGCGGGAGGCGTCGAGGTGCCAGTCCACCGCGCGCCCCTCGGCGTGCAGCGAGGCGCTGTTCTTGCCCCAGCGCTCGCAGCGCATGATTCCCCAGGAGGTGCCCTTCGCGTTCCTCTCGAGCCACCTCTCCAGGGCGAGCGCGCCGGGTGTCGGCCTCTTCCGGCAGTCGCGCGCCCTGTCATACGCGTACTCGTCGATCGGGAGATCGGCAAGCGCCGCCGCGGCCGGCAGGGCCGCGACCACTGCGAAGAAGCTGAGGAGGGCAAGGCGAACCCGCACCCCACCTCTATCGGCAGATCCCTCAGCGTCCGTAGACCAGCTTCAGCAGCCGCCCGATCAGGCCGGTCCGCCGCGCGGTGTACGGCATCATGTGGAGGTCCTTCTTCATCGGCGCGAAGCGCGTGACGAGCACGCTCTGCTTCTTCGTGTACTTGCGGATGCCGTCCGCGCCGTGCCTGGTGCCGAGCCCGGACTGCTTCCAGCCGCCCATCGGCAGCTCGAGTGCCAGGTAGTTCAGCTGGGCGTCGTTGACCGTCACGGCGCCGGCCTCGATCCTGCGCGCCAGCCGCTCGCCCTTGGCGGTGTCCTTCGTCCACACCGAGGCCTGCAGCCCGTACTCGCTGTCGTTGGCGAGCCGGACCGCCTCCTCGGCGTCGCGCACCTTCATGATCGGCACCGTCGGGCCGAACGTCTCCTCGCGCATGCAGGCCATCGAGTGGTCCACGTCCACGAGCACGGTCGGCTCGAAGTAGTGACCGTCCTTGTCGCGGCGACCGCCACCGACCAGCACGCGCGCGCCTCGCTCGACCGCGTCCTTCACGTGCCGCTCCACGATGTCCGACTGCGGCGGGTGGGTCACCGCGCCGAGGTCCGTGGAACCGGGCGCGCCCGGCCTACCCTGGCGAAGCGCCCCGACCCTGTCGGCCACCAGCCGCACGAACTCCTCGTAGATCGGCTCCTCGACATAGACGCGCTCTGTCGAGATACACGTCTGACCCGCGTTCTGCATCGAGTAGTGCACGGCGGCGTTGACGGCACGCTCCAGGTCGGCGTCCGCGCACACGACCATCGGGTCCTTGCCGCCCAGCTCGAGCGCCACCGGGGTGAGCGTGGCGGCTGCGCGCTCCATCACCCGCTTGCCCGTGGCGGTGGAGCCGGTGAACATCACGAAGTCGACCTCGTCGATCAGCGCTGACCCGGTCTCGCCGTAGCCGGGCACTACCTGGAAGACGTCCTTGGGCAGCCCGCATTCGCGCAGCATCTCGGCCATCAGAAGCGACGTGAGCGGCGTGACCTCCGAGGGCTTCAGCAGCACAGCGTTGCCGGCCGCGAGTGCCGGGATGCAGTCCCCGAACGAGTTGACGAGCGGGAAGTTCCAGGGCCCGATCACGCCGACCACGCCCACCGGTGCGTACCGGACGACCAGCTTGCGGCCCTTCGCAAAGGGCGACGCCGTCTTCACCCGCTCCTCGGCGAGATAGCCCTGCGCGTTCTTGGCCCAGAAGCTGAACGCTCCGACCGCGTACGCGATCTCCGCCGTGAGGGCGTCCTCGTGCGTCTTTCCCGTCTCCGACACGATCGTTTCGATCACCCGCTGCCGGTTGTCCGAGATCCACCTCTGGCAGCGCTTCAGCACGACTCCACGGCCCTCGAAGCCGAGCGCGTCCCAGCCGGGCTGAGCGCGGCGGGCGCGGCCGACCAGGTCGGCCATCTGCTCCGGCGGCACGACGGGAACGCGCGCGATCACCTTGCCCGTCGCGGGGTTCTCCACCTCGATCGCCGCGGCTGCCCCCGCGCCGTTCGCTCCGGTGCCGGCAACTGTTGTCGTCTCAGTCATGTAGTCCCTCCAGTCATCGCTTTCGCCCGGCGCCGGGCGCCCTGCCTGCGCAGCAGCCCGGCACTCCTGAGGCCCGCCCGCCCCAGCATCGCCGTGCCGCGTGCGCCCCAGCCGCGCCAGCGCGGGATCACGAGCACGAGCTTCTTCGAGTCGAGCAGCCCCACGGCGTGCTGGGCCACCTCCTCGGGCGTGAGCAGCCGCGGGCCCGACCAGTTGATCGCGGCGGCCGGCTCGTGGTCGTGCTCGCGCAGGAGCTGCGTGTCCGCTGCGTCGGGACAGAGCGCGTGGACGGTGATCGGGATGCCGGCATCCAAAAGGTCACCCTGGAGCGAGCCCGTGAAGCCGAGGACGCCGTGCTTCGTCGCCGCATAGATCGCCAACCCCGGCACTGGCGCCAGCGACGAGAGCGACGCGATGTTGATGATGTGCCGGTTGTCTCCCGGCCCCGAGCGCATCGTTTCGACCGCGGCGTGCGAACCCCAGATCACGCCGGTCAGATTGACATCGCATTGAAGCCGCACGTCGTCGTCCGACTGCTCCCACGACGTCACGGTTCGCATCACGCCGGCGTTGTTG
>DASUQG010000349.1:0-3045 GCA_036280695.1 Thermoleophilaceae bacterium | reverse complement strand
TGCTTGATCAGCCGGTTCTCGAGCACGAGCGCACCAAGCTCCGAGTTGGTCGGCCGGTAGTCCACGATCTCGGCTCGCTCGGTCCACCCCGCGGGCGCGCAGAAGTGAGCCCGCGCGCGCGAGCGCAGCGACACCGACTTGCCCACGTACAGCGGCCGCCCGCGCTCGTCGCGGAAGACGTAGACGCCGGGGTCGTCGGGCAGCGTCGAGAGGTCGGGCCGCTGGTCGCGGGGAATGGCCTCGTTGGGCTCGGTCTTGCGCGCGCGACGCCGCGAGCGCAGCAGGTCGATCGCATCGCCGACCGTGACCGCGTTGGCGCACAGTTTCGGGAACAGCGCGCAGAACACGCGCGCGCACGTGAGGGCGTCGGGCAGCGCGCGGTGCACCTCGTCGACCTCGATTCCGAGCGAGCCGGCCAGCGGCGCGAGCGCTCGCTTGCGGGCCAGCGGCGCGAAGCGGCGTGCGAGCTGCACCGTGCAGAGCGTGGGCGGGGCCGGCCAGTCGAGGCCCGCGCGCTCGAAGGCCTGGCGCAGGACGCCCACGTCGAAGCGCGCGTTGTGGGCCACCAGGATGCGGCCGTTCAGCAGCTCGGCCACCTCCGCCAGTACCTCCTGCGGAGGCGGCGCGAGATCGACCATCCCCTGCGTGATGCCGGTGAAGCGCTGGATCCCGCGCGAGAGCGGGCGCTCCACCTGCACCAGCGAGTCGAAGGTCTCGTGCAGCTCACCGCCGCCCACAAGGACCGCGCCGACCTCGGTCATCTCGCACAGGTCGCCGCCGTACCCGTTGGTCTCGGTGTCGAGCGCCACGAACTCGGCGGGCGCAAGTGGCTGGTCGAGCTTCAACACGAACAGGTGATCGAACCGCGCCGACCGGACGGATGGGGCGAGTTCGTCCACCGCCGGCCTTAGCCTCGCTGGATGGCCCGTTCAGCCACAGTCTTCGCCTGCACCTCGTGCGGGCACGAGAGCCCGAAGTGGCACGGTCGCTGCCCGGGCTGCGGCGAGTGGAACACGATGGCCGAGGAGAAGCGCGCAGCCGCGCCGGCCGGCCGAGCAGCTCCGGCTCGCTCCGCCGGCCGCGCCCTCACCCCGGTGTCGCTGGGGCAGGTCCAGGCACCGAGGGTGGAGCGGTTGTCCACCGGCATCGGCGAGTTCGATCGCGTGCTCGGGGGCGGGGTGGTGCCGGGCTCCCTGGTCCTGATCGGCGGCGCGCCGGGCATCGGGAAGTCCACGCTCACCACGGCGGCCCTCGCCAACCTCGCGGCCGCGGGGCGGCGCGTGCTGTATGTGTCGGGCGAGGAGTCGGCCGCGCAGGTGAAGCTGCGCGCCGAGCGGCTCGGGCCGCATGCCCTCGAGGTGCCGATCGTCGCGGACACGGATCTGGATGCTGTTTTGGCGACCCTCGAGGCGGAGCGGCCGGACGTCTGCGTGGTGGATTCCGTACAGGTGCTGTACGACCCGGCATTGACGGGGGCCCCTGGATCGGTGTCGCAGGTGCGGGAGGTGGCCGGGCGGCTGATGCGCGTGGCGAAGGAGCGCGGGATCGCCACGCTGCTGGTGGGGCACGTGACGAAGGAGGGCTCGCTCGCCGGCCCGCGTGTGCTGGAGCACCTGGTGGACTGCGTGCTGTCGTTCGAGGGCGAGCGCGAGCGCACCTACCGCACGCTGCGGGCGCTCAAGAACCGCTTCGGCTCGACCAACGAGGTCGGCGTGTTCGAGATGCACGAGGAGGGCCTGGTGGAGGTGGAGGACGCCTCCGCCCGTTTCGTCACCGAGGCCACGCGCGCGCCGGGCTCGGTGGTGCTCTGCGCGATGGAGGGCTCGCGGCCGCTGCTCGTGGAGGTACAGGCGCTGGTGGCGCCGAGCGAGCTGGTGCCGCCGCGGCGCGTGGCGAACGGCGTGGACCGCAACCGGCTCGCGCTGGTGCTCGCGGTGCTCACCCGCCACGGCGGCTTCGCGCTCGGCTCGGCCGACGTGTTCGTCTCCGTGGCCGGCGGCGTGCGCGTGGACGAGCCGGGCGCCGACCTCGCGATCGCGCTGGCGCTCGCGTCCGCGGCGAAGGGGATCTCAATCGGCGCCGACAAGCCGCTCGCCGCCTTCGGCGAGCTCGGCCTGACAGGCGAGCTGCGCCACGTGGCGCACGCCGACCGCCGGCTGGCCGAGGCGCGCAAATTCGGGCTGGAGCGGGTGGTGCAGCCGGGGGACCGGATCGGGACGTTGCGGCAGGCCCTGGCGCTGTTGAACGGCAACGCTGAAGGGGCCGCCGCCGCTGGCGACGAGGCCGCCCCCGCCCGGGCCGCCTGAGCCGAAGCTCAACACGTTTCGGGACTCACAGTCCCGCTTTGTGTTGAGCTTCCGGCGGCACCCCCTCGGTGCTGCCGTTTTGGCCGCCCCCAGGCGTCAAAAAGCCTGCAAACCAAACCAATCGCGGCGAAGCTCGCTCGGTTCACGTAGAATTGACCCTCATGCCGTACGCCGGGGACGACGTCGCAGAACTCGAAGCCCGGCAGGAACCGAGGCTCGTAAGGGCCCTTGAGATGGTCGCTCCAGGCACCGCGGTGCGTGAGGGGCTCGACAACATCGTCCAGGGGCACACCGGCGCCCTGATCTGCATCGGGGAGTCGGAGGAGCTCAGCTTCCTGCTGTCGGGTGGCGTCAAGCTGGAAGTGGATTACACGCCCGCGATGCTCTACCAGCTCGCGAAGATGGACGGCGCGATCATCCTCGCCGCGAACGGCACGAAGATCATGTGGGCGAACGTCCAGCTCATGCCGGACCCCACGATCCTCTCGCTGGAGACCGGCACCCGCCACCGCACCGCAGAGCGTGTCTCCAAGCAGACCGACGCGCTTGTGATCGCCATCTCTGCGAGCCGCAGCGTCGTCTCGCTATTCCTCGACGGCGCGAAGTACATCCTCGAGGACATCCCGGTCGTGCTCGCCAAGGCGAACCAGGCCCTGGCCACGCTCGACAAGTACCGCAGCCGGCTCGACCAGGTGTCCACGCGTCTCACCGCCCTCGAGTTCGAGGGCGGCGTCACGCT
>DASUQG010000348.1:0-7674 GCA_036280695.1 Thermoleophilaceae bacterium | reverse complement strand
TCGGCGCCGCCGTCCTCGAGGCCCTCGATGCGGCTCTTGAGGATGCTGGTGATCTCGTCTGGCTTGATCTGCACGTCTCGGTCTCCTTAGGTCGCCTTCGCGACCTGCTTGCGTAGTCGTTCAAGTCTGTTGCGGACGGTTCCGTCCAGGACCATGTTCCCGACCTGGACCCTCAGGCCGCCCAGCACCTCGGGGTCGACGTTGGAAGACAGCTCGACCTCGCGGTCGGTCTGCTCCTCGATGCGCTTGCCGATCTCGTCGACGAGGCTCTCGTCGAGCTCGATCGCGCTCGTCACGGTGACCGGCAGCAGCTTGTGCTCCTCCGCCCAGAGCGCGTCGAACTCGCGCTTTACGCGGAACAGCGCCGGCATCCTGTGGCGCTCCGCGAGCAGCTCCAGGAAGTTCACGAAACGCTCGTCCGCGTCGCTCACGATCTTCTTGACGCCGTCGCGCTTCTCCTCGGACGAGAAGTACGGCGAGAACAGGAACACCTGGAGCGTGCGGTCGTCCGAGAGCGCCTCGGCGAACTCGCCGAGCTCGTCGTGCACCCGGTCGAGCACGTCGTGCTCCTTCCCGACCTCGAACAGGGCGCGCGCGTAGACCTCAGCGATCTCTTCCATTGCCTTCCGTTCCTGCGAGCGTCGAGAAGTCGACCTCGTGGAGGGCCTCCTCGATCAGGCGGCGATGGTCCTCCTCCGTGAGCGACTTGCGCGTGATCTTCTCCGTCGCGATCACGGTGAGGTCGGCGACCTCCTTGCGCAGCTCGTCGAGGGCGCGGCGCGTCTCGTGCTCGATGTCGCGCCGCGCGGCGGCGAGCAGCTCCTCGCGCTGCTTCGACGCCTGCTGCTTCGTCTCGTCGGCGACGTTCTCGGCAGCCTTGCGCGCGCGGGCGACGATGTCCTCGGCCTGCTCGCGGGCCTCACGCAGTCGCGCGCGGTACTCCTCGAGCAGCTCGTCGGCCTCCTGCTTGGCGCGCTGCGCCGCCTGGATCGAGTCCTCGATCGCCTGGCGGCGCCGGTCGAGCGCCTCGGCGATGCGCGGGAAGGCGAGCTTGTTCAGCAGGTAGAGCGTGATGCCGAACGCGAGCAGCGTCCAGATCATCAGCCCGAGGCTGGGGCTGACGAGGAAGCTGCCGCCGCCTTCCTCCTCCGTGGCCGCCAGGACCAGGATGTCGCCTAGCCCGCTCACCTAGAGGAAGAAGGCGATCAGGCCGAAGATGAACGCGTAGAAGACGATCGCCTCGGTGAGGGCGAAGCCGAGCCACTGGATGCTCGTGATCTCCTCGCGCATCTCGGGCTGACGGGTGACCGACTCGATCACCTTGCCGAAGATGTAGCCGACGCCGATGCCGGGGCCGATCGTGCCCAGGCCGGCTCCCACGCCGAGGGCGATTGCCTTCAGGCCGTCGGTCGGGTCCGCGGCCTGTGCGATGGGAATCAGGACTGCAAGATCCATTGGACCTCCTTAGTGACCTCCGGCGGCTGCCTCGCCGAAGTAAATGGATGTGAGGGTGGCGAAGATGAAGGCCTGGAGCGTCGCGATCAGGCCGACCTCGAGGATGAAGAAGACAATCGCGATCGGCAGGGTGACCCAACCGAGGAACGCGATCCCGAGGAGCACAGCGAGCCCGCCGCCCATGAACAGGATCAGGAGGTGGCCCGCGAGGATGTTCGCGAAGAGTCGCACGGAGAGCGAGATGATCCGCATGAACTGCGAGATGAACTCGATGAAGAAGATCGGGCCCGCCGCGATCCCGCTCACGCCTGCGGGCAGCCAGCCCTTGAGGTGCCCGAAGATGCCGTGCTGGCGAACGCCCTCGATCTGGTAGCCGCCCCAGACGACGAGCGTGAGCACGAGCGGTACCGAGAGGTTCGCCGTGGCGGCGTAGAGGGCGAAGGCCGGGAACCCGATGCCGAAGACGTCGACCGTCTCGTGCGTGTTGGTCGGCAGCGGGATGTAGCCGAGCATGTTCGAGAACCAGATGAAGAAGAACAGCGTGGCGACGAAGGGGAAGTACTTCGCGGCCGTCGCGCTCGGCATGTTGCCCTTGGCGATCTGGGTGTAGGTGAGGTCGTACGCGCCCTCGACGAGCGTCTGCACCCGGTTCGGCCGGTCCTGCATGCGCCTCGCGATGTAGATCATCGTGCCCGCGGTGATCACGCAGGCGAGCCAGACGTAGAGCACCGCCTTGTTGATCGACAGATCGACCGCGCCGATCTTGATCTCGACCCAGGGGTCGAGCTTGAACTCGTTCTGGGGCTTGAAGTCCTCGTTCTTGCCTTCGCTACCGAATATCGCGTAGAGCGCGATCGCGACGGTCAGCCAGACGAATGCGCCGAGCCCGAACTTGGCGGCGAGGCTGAGCCCCGTCGTGCCCTCGTCCGGCTCCTGCTCGGAGGCCTTCGCCGTGCTCATCGGCGCTCCTCGAACGGGCGGCCGATCAGCTGGCCGGTGAAGTAGAAGGTGAACAGCGTGATCGCGAGTATCGCGGCTGAGAGGCCGGCCTCGCGTTCCGCTAGCCCGACCACGAAGATCGACCCCGCCACGATCCAGCCGCGGGCGATCATCGAACCGGTGAGCAGGCCGGCGACGGTGCGCGGGTCGTCGGACTCGCGAGCACGGCGCTCGATCGCCACCTGGACCCCCCTCTGGACCAGCCATCCGACCGCCGCGCCGACCCAGCCGAGCAGCGGCAGGCCGGCCGCCAGGAAGACCGGCAGCGCGAGCGCGAGCAGCGCAAGGTCCAGGTACCGCATCATGCGCAGCGGCATGGGGGTATCGGATGCTTTCAAAGCGTGGGTGCTCAAGAGGTGTCCGGGGGAGCGCGGGGCGGGCGGCGCATCTGTGCTCTCTACCCGGGGCGCCGAAGCCTATATGAGCATGGGACTTTGTGACTACTTTGTGACAGTTGGCTCGCGCTCAGCGAAGGCGCGCTGAGTCGACCTGGTCAGCTGCTCACGCCACGCGCCGCAGATGGCGGGCCCGGCCCGCGTCCAGTGCCCTGAGGAACGCTCCGACGACCTCTGAGTCGAACTGGCTGCCGGCTCCCGCCTCCAGTTCCGCGCGCGCCGCCTCGGCGCCGAGCGCCGGCCGGTAGACGCGCTCGGCGGTCATTGCCTCGTACGCGTCGGCCACCGCGAGAATGCGGGCCTCGATCGGGATGTCGTTGCCGGTCAGCCCGTAGGGGTAGCCGAGGCCGTCGGGGCGTTCGTGGTGGGCGAGGATCCAGGCGCGCAGGTCGTCGAACTCGGGCCGCGAGAGCAGGCGCGCGCCGATCTCCGGGTGCGTGTACATCTCCTGCCACTCCTCCGCGTCGAGCGGTCCGGGCTTAGAGAGCACTCGATCCGAGATCCCGATCTTGCCGATGTCGTGCAGCACGCCCGCGAGGTGCACGCGCTCGACGTGCTCCTCGTCGAAGCCGAGCTCGCGAGCCATCAGCTCCGCGTAGCGGCCGACCGTGTGCGAGTGCTGGCCCGTGCCGGTGTCGCGGATGTCGAGCGCCTCCGCCAGGGCGATCACAGTGGCGAGCTGAAGCTGGCCGTCGGCCTTGCCGCCACCCTGCGCCAGCGTGCGTGCCACCTCGTCGCTGTAGATCACGGTGCGGTCGCTGCCGAGGTCCTTGGCCGCTGCCACGGCGCGGTCGGCCGCGCGCAAGAGGCCCACGGCATCGGCGCCGTGCGCCGGGCTGCTTGCCACGCCGAAGCTGATCGTGACCTGCACGCCGCTCTCGGCGAAGGTCCTGTGCGTGGCGCGGCGCAGGCGCTCGGCGACGATGAAGGCGCCGCGCTCGTCGGTCTCCGGCAGCAGCAGCGCGAACTCCTCGCCGCCGATCCGGGCCGCCAGGTCGATGCGGCGCTTCCACTTGAGGCAGTCGCCGGCCACGAGCTGGAGAGCGCTGTCGCCGGCGGCATGGCCATGGCGCTCGTTCACCGCGGCGAAGGAATCCAGGTCGCCGACGATCACGGACAGCGGGCGACCGGCGCGCGTGGCGCGCTCGAGCTCCGTGTCGAGCATCTCCTCGAGGGCGCGGCGGTTTAGGAGCCCGGTGAGCGGGTCGGTGCGGGCGCTGTCCGAGATGCGGGCGCGCAGCGCCCTGAGGCGCCGGTGCTGGTGCAGGGCAAGGCCTGCCAGCGCCAGCGCGCTTGCAACCGGGAGCAGCGGAGCGAGGGTCCCTACCGGCTCCATTTCCCCATGTTTATCGACCTGTGGGCGGTATCTCTTGAAGTACCGACGGGGGGTGGTTAGACGGCCCGCAGCAGCGCCTCGACCACGTCCGGGTGGAACTGTCGTCCCGCCTCGCGCCGCAACTCGTCGGCCGCCTCCTGGGGGCCGAGCGCGGCGCGGTACGGGCGCTCGGTCGTCATGGCCTCGTAGGCGTCGGCGACGGCGATGATCGCGGACTCGATCGGGATGTCCTCGGCCCTGCGGCCCTCGGGGTAACCGCGGCCGTCGGGGCGCTCGTGGTGGAACAGGATCCAGGAACGGATGTCCGCGTACTCGGTGGTCTCCACCATGCGCGCGCCGATGGCGGGATGGGCGCGCACCCACGACCACTCGTCGGGAGTGAGGGGCCCGGACTTGGCCACCACCGAGTCCGGCATCGCCACGCGGCCGACGTCGTGCAGGATCCCCGCGAGCCGCACGCGCTCGCCCGCCTCGGGGGGCAGGCCCAGCTCGCGAGCCGTGAGCTCTGCGAAGCGCCCGACCCGCTGGCAGTGCGTGGCGCTGCCCGTGTCGCGAACGTCGAGCGCCTCGGCGAGCGTCAGGAGCGCCCCGAGCTCCACGTGCGTCTCGCCGTTCCCGGAGCGCGACCCGTGGGCGAGGATGCCCGGTACCTCGGCGCTCGAGATCACCGACCGGTTGCGACCGAGCTGCTTGGCGGCATAGAGGGCCTGGTCGGCGGTACGGAGAAGCCCGTCGGCCGTCTGGCCATGAAGCGGGAAGGTCGATATCCCGAAGCTGATCGTGAGCTGCGCCTGCTCATCGCGCGCGGACTGAGACTGGTGAACGGCGGCCCGGATGCGCTCGGCGAGCATGTACGCGCCGTGCTCGCCGCAATCCGGGGCAAGCACGGCGAACTCCTCGCCGCCGATACGCGCGGCGCTGTCGAAGCCGCGCTTGGAGCCGCGGATCGCGTCGGCCACGCGCTCGAGGACGGCGTCGCCGGCGGCGTGGCCCTGTGAGTCGTTGACGCGCTTGAAGCGGTCGAGGTCGCCCACGATCAGGCTGAGCTCCTGATTCGCACGCCGGGCGCGCTCGAGCTCTGTGTCGAAGACGCCCTGGAAGCCGCGGCGGTTGAGGAGGTCGGTCAGTGGGTCGCGATGGGCTGCCTCGCGCAGGCGGTGGAACATCAAACCCAGGCGGTGGCGCACAAACGAGACGAAGAGCCCGGTTCCGAGCAGCGTGCCGACCGTGGCGACCCAGCTGTCGAGTGGGCTCTCGACGGGGTCCTCGAGGACGAGTGCAAACGCGTAGGCGGCGGCCATCAGTGCCAGGTGCACCAGGGCCGCGCCACGACTGAAGACGTAGAAGGCGAACATCGTGACCCACACGTAGAGCAGCGGCCCGTAGGCGGATTCGGTTCCCCACCCGTAGGTGGCCGCGGTGGCAATCGCGGTGCCCACCACGCCGATCGGGTGGTACATCCACTGCGGCACTCGTTCGTTCGCGAGGAGCAGGAACGCAGAGACCAAGGCGGCCGCGCCCGCCGTGGCGGCAAGCACGCCGTCGTCGAGCTGAGCGTCGCCCGGCACGGCCACTCCGGCGAGGCAGATCAGCGCGGCGGCGCCGAAGAGCATCGCGGCCGTAGGCGCAAGCGGTGCCCGCCTGGCCGGCGAGTCCAAACCTTCTCCAAGCGCAGTCCGCCAGCGCAGCCGCTCGCGGAGGGGCCGATCCATGCTCCTCCTATGGCCTATGTACGAGTCCGCGGGTCCTGCGGCCACCATATGACCGTTGGGGCGTTCGCGCCAGAATGCTGAGCCGTGTGGATCCAGCGCCAAATCCAGCTACGCGAGCGGCCGCGCGGGTTCCATCTCGTAACCGATGAAATCGTGGGCGCGGTCCCCGAGCTGTCGCAGTTCGCCGTCGGAATCGCGACCGTGTTTATGCAACATACGTCCGCCTCGCTGACGCTTAACGAGAACGCCTCCCCAGACGTCCGGCGCGACTTTGCCGCCTGGTTCGACCGCGCCGTCCCGGACGGCGCCGACTACTTCTCCCACACCCTCGAGGGCCCGGACGACATGCCGGCGCACATCAAGGCCTCGCTGACCGAATCGTCGCTGGTGATCCCGGTCGCCCGCGGCGCGCTGGCGCTCGGGACGTGGCAGGGGATCTACCTATGCGAGCACCGAGACCGGGGCGGCCCCAGGCGCGTGGTGTTCACGGCGTTCGGTGAGGAGCGCATCTAGTCGGCAGCCCGCCCGGGGATGGGCCGCCCCGCCCCACTCCATCCACGTTTTGCATGTATGTGATGCAAAAGGGATCAAGCGTCGCGGTCAGACTGCGCCTGAGTTCGGCCACCGTATGTGCGAACATGTGTTCGTGCGCTGGGACAACCTGAAGGTCGACGCCGAGGAGAGCCGCACCCTCCCCGGCTACCGCGAGCCGGCCACCGTGCGCACGTTCGAGGCACCCGAGGCCCTGGACACCCGTTTCTACGAGGTCCGATCCAAGTCAGCGCTGAACAAGGTGCCGAAGCAATCGCGGATGCCGTTCCGCTGGACCATCAATCCGTATCGCGGATGCAGCCATGGTTGCTCCTACTGCCAAGGCCCCGAGACGCCGATCCTCATGGCCGATGGCCGGACCAAGCAGCTTGGAGATCTGCGCGTCGGCGAAACGATCTACGGAACTACGCGAGTCGACACCTATAGGGACTACACCCACACACATGTGGCCGCCCACTGGGCGACCATCAAGCCCGCTTACCGGATCGTCCTTGAGGATGGCACCGAGCTGATCGCAAGCGGCGACCACCGCTTCTTAAGCGATCGTGGCTGGAAATTCGTTACGGGTGCCGAGCAGGGCGCACTCCGCCGACCGCATCTCACTACCAACAACAAGCTCATGGGGACTGGCTCCTTCGCCCAGCAGCCCGTGGAAAACGACGATTACAGACGCGGTTACCTCTGCGGAATGGTCCGGGGGGACGGCCACCTCGGGTCCTATTCGTACAACCGCGTCGGCCGGACGCACGGAGACGTGCACCGGTTCCGGCTGGCACTCGCTGACCTGGATGGCCTGCGCCGCGCGCGCCAATACCTAGAGACGTTCGCGGTGAAGACCCGCGAATTCGCGTTTTACTCGGGAACGAAGCACCACCGGCCAATCACGACGATCGGCGCGCAGTCCTACGATCGCGTCACGGCGATTCGGGAACTGATCTGCTGGCCCCGCTCGCCGAGCGACGATTGGTGTAAGGGCTTCCTGGCGGGGATCTTCGACGCCGAAGGTGGCTGCAGCGAAGGCATTCTTCGGATCTCGAACACGGATTCGGAGATCCTCGACTGGACTGCATTCTGCCTCCGGAGGTTCCGATTCTGCTTTGCAATAGAGCACACGAAGAACGCAAACGGGCTGAAGGTTCTCCGACTGCGGGGAGGGCTCCCGGAGCAGTTGCGCTTCTTGCACTCCGTGGACCCGGCTATCACCCGTAAGAGATCCATCGTTGAG
>DASUQG010000347.1:0-3491 GCA_036280695.1 Thermoleophilaceae bacterium | reverse complement strand
GGCGTCGAACGAGCGCGGCAGGGTGCGCGCGCTCGTGGGCGAGTCGGAGACGTTGATCGCCGGGGCGGCGACAAGCTCCCCGATCCGGCCGGCCAGGGCGCCGCGGCCCTCCGCGTGCGCGAGGCCGTTGAAGGCCGTCTCGCCCAGCAGGTCGAGCAGCCAGCCCACCGCCTGCGGCTCGAACACCACCGTGTATTCCCCGGGAGGAAGCTCCACCGGCTCCCCGCCCCTGGTCGCCTTCAGTGCAGCACGCTCGGCAAGCGCGCCCGCCGAAAGTTGGCCGACGGCGACGGCGGCGTCGGACGCGTACCCGCTGCGGCCGTTCGACGCGATACAGATCACCTTCATGAACGCATCGGTCCGGGCCTCCTGGGCGCCTCCGTCCTCCGTGGCCCAGGCCTGGTCCTGCTCCGCAACCGTCCAGATCCCGTGCGCCTCGACACCGTGCGCGTCCGCTTCGACGAAGGCATCGGCGAGGGCGGCTCCGCCGCCGGCGGGATCGAGCTCCGCCGTGGCGGGGTCGGACGCCTCCACCGGAGCGACATCGTGGTCGGGCTCGAAGCCGGGGAAGCTGCCGTCGTGCGTGGCCTCGGCCGCCTCGGCCGCGAACCGCGCCCGCGCGGCGCAGTCCGCGAGCGAGTCGTCGTCCACCTCATTCGTGGAGGCGCGTCCGACGTTCCCGCGCTTCGGCACGGCGATCTCGACCGTCACGTCGTCGATCCCGGTGGACTGCGTCGGCCGGCTCGCGGCGAAGCGCAGCATCAGCGAGCGCTCGCGCGTGACGAGTGCCAGAGCACCGGGGCCGGCGCGTTTCGCCGCGCGCTCCGCGATGTCGAGGGTGTTCACGCCACGCCGACCTCGACGTTGCGGAAGCGCGCGGGGGCAGCGCCGTGCGAGACCCGCATCACCTGGCCCGGCTCGCCCTTGCCGCAGTCGAGTAAGGAGATCAGCTGCCAGGCGCCCTCCGAGCAGACGGCGTCGCAGCTGCCCCAGAACTCGGGGGTGACGCCCGCGTAGCTGGGGTTGCGAAGCATCCGGCCGCGCTCACCGCCGCGGATCTCCCACGCCGCCTCGCCCTCGAACTGGAAGTGGAGACGGCGGTTGTCGATCGACCACGAGCGGTTGGTCTCGATCAGCAGGCCCTCGCCGGTGTCGGCGAGCAGGTCGTCGAGGTCGCCCGCCTCGCCGGGCTCGAGGTTCACGTTCGTCATCCGCACGATCGGCTGGCGGTCGAAGCCCTCGGCGCGCATGCAGCCCCCCGAGCGGTCGAGCCCGATCTCCGCCGCGGTCTCGCGCGAGGATAGAAAGCCCGCCAGCACGCCCTCGCGGAGGATCGGCACGGGGCGGCCCTCCACGCCCTCGTCGTCCCAGCGGTAGCTGCCGAGGCCACCCGGGTTCGTCGCGTCGGCGGTCACGCTCACGTGCTCGGAGCCGAAGCGCAGCGACCCGATCGCGTCCGCGGGCACGAAGCTGGTGCCGGCGTACGAGGCCTCGCGGCCGAGGACCCGGTCGAGCTCCACGGCGTGGCCGACCGACTCGTGCACCTGGAGACCGAGCTGCTCCCCGGCCAGGATCAGCGTGGTGCGCCCCGGCGGGCAGGCCGGTGCGTGCAGCAGGGCCACGGCTTCCGAGGACACGCGCGGCGCGTGCCCCGGCAGCTCGAGCTCGAGGAAGTGTTCGTATCCGGCCTGGGCCACGTGCCCGCCGTGCGAGGCGGGGTACGAGCGGATCTGGCTGTCGCTGCCCTGCACGGCCACGGCGGCGATGCCGCCGCCGCATTCGGTGGTCAGCTGCTCGCAGAGGGCGCCCTCCGTACTGGCGAAGATCTTCTCGGTGCGGAAGGCGGAGAAGCGCGCGAGCGTGAGGTTCACCCCGGGTTCGGTGCGCAGCCCCGCGTCCGCCGCGAGCAGCACCGCGAGCTTCTCCTCCAGCGGCACCTCGAACGGGTCGCGCGCGACGGGGTTCGCCCACTCGCCGTGCGCCGGCGGCTCGGGCGCCAGCGCAGCCAACTCCGGAATCGCCGGCTGCGCCTCCGCGATGGCGAGCGCGCGCTCGAGCGCCGCCTGGGCGTCACCGCGGTCCGTGCCGCGCACTGCCGCGAACCCCCAGGCGCCTCCCACGCGCACGCGCACGCCGATGCCCTCGCTCTCGCCGGAGTCGAGCTGGTCGGGCTGGCCGTTGCGGGTGGAGAGGCGCTCCACCCTTGAACGCACGAAGCGCGCGTCGGCATAGCCGGCGCGCGCTCGCGCACTGTCGATCAGGTTCGCGAGCAGGTCCCGCACCCTGCGAGCCTACCCGCGGTCCGCGCCTTAGGCCTCCTGCTTCACCGCCGAGATGTCGAGGCTCAGGGTGACCTTCTCGCCCACCAGGAGGTTGCCGCTCCCGAGTGCCTGGTTGAAGGTCATGTTCCAGTCGCCGCGCTTCAGCTGGCCGGTGACCTCGATGCCGACGCGCTCGTTGCCCCACGGGTCCGTCTCGGTGCCCAGGACCACTGCGGTCAGCTTGACCGACCCCGTGACCCCGTTCATCGAGAGGTCGCCCTCGATCTCGAAGGTGTCCTCGTCGAGCGGACGGATCTCTGTGGACTCGAAGCGGAGCTCCGGGTTGGCGTCCGCGCCGAAGAAGTCCGCGGAGCGCAGGTGCTCGTCACGGGCGGGCTCGTCCGTGCTGACCGAGCTGACCTGCGCGGTGCCGTACGCGCGCGCCGCCGAGAGGTCGTCGCCTACCTCGAGAGTGCCCTCGAACTGCTCGAACCTGCCGCGCACCGTCGCGATACCGAGGTGCTTCACGGAGAAGCCGACGGTCGAGTGAGCCGGGTCTACGGTCCAGGTGCCAGTAGGGATGAGCGTCGCAGTAGCAGTGGAATTCATTGTCTGTGTCCCCTCGTTTGGAGCCAACTAATTGCACAGACAACTATTGCACCGGGCGGGGTCCTGGACCATGGCCGAAACCGGCGCATGCATGTACTTATCTTACGTAAGTAGAGAGCGCGGCGGCCGCGGCGGCGCGGCCGGTGCGCACCGCCCCCTCCATGTAGCCGCAGACCCACTGGTCCGAGCCGCACACGTAGAACGGCGGCTCGTGCGTGCCGTGCAGCGGACCCACGGACATCACGTCGCCGGGACGCCAGCCCGTGATGTAGCCGCGCGTCCACGGGTCCACGCCCCAGCGCCGGAAGAAGACGGCCTGCGTGTCGCGCGCCCGCTCGCCGAACGCCTCCGCCATCTCCTCGGTCAGCTCGGCCTCGAGCTGCGCCTGCGAGGTGGTGAGGAAGGCGGCGAGGCGCTCGGGCGGGACCAGCGTGGACATGATCCCCTCGCGCTGGACCCAGGTGCCCCCGATCACGGCGGTCTCGAAGTAGCAGTCGCCGTTCTGGCCCTGCTCGTGCCAGAAGGAATCCTCGTAGGTGAACACGACCTTCGCCGCGAGCGCGTGACGCTGGCGGTCGAGCGACTGCATGCGCTCGTCCGAGACGCCCTCGACGCGCACGT
>DASUQG010000346.1:0-6256 GCA_036280695.1 Thermoleophilaceae bacterium | reverse complement strand
CGGCCGAGGCCTACGAGATCCTCTCCGACGCCGAGCGCCGGGCCACCTACGACCGCTACGGCTTCGAGGGGCTCGACTCGCGCGGGTTCGCGTCGCAGTCACATGGCTTCGGGTCCTTCGCAGACATCTTCGACGCTTTCTTCGGGGGCGACCCGTTCGGCGGCGCCTTCGGGGGCGGCGGGGCGGGGCGGATCCAGGGCGGCGACCTCGCCGTGGAGGTCGAGATCTCGCTCGCCGAGGCTGCGGTCGGCAAGACCGTGGATGTCGCGTACGAGCTGGTCGACGTCTGCGAGCACTGTCGCGGGAACGGCGCCGAGCCGGGAACGCCGATCGAGACCTGCCAGCGCTGCGGCGGCGCCGGGCGGGTCCGCGCCGTCACGCGCACGGCCTTCGGCCAGCTCGTGCGAGAGCAGGCGTGCAACGCCTGTGGCGGCGAGGGTCGCATTCCGTCGGAGCCCTGCCACGAGTGCCAGGGCCGCGGCCGGCGCGCGGTGCGCAAGACCCTCCAGGTGGAGGTGCCGCCGGGCATCGCCGACGAGCAGCGCATCCGCCTCAGCGGACGCGGTCACGCCGGCGAGCGCGGCGGACCGCCGGGCGACCTCTACGTCGTGGTCCGCGTGAGCGAGGACGAGCGCTTCCTGCGCGAGGGCAACGACCTGGTCACGGTCGTGGACGTGCCCGCGCCGGCGGCGGCGCTCGGCACCACTGTCTCGGTGCCCACCCTGGACGGCGACGAGCAGATCAACGTGCCGGCCGGAACTCAGCCCGGAACCGTGGTGACGCTGCGCGAGCGCGGCATGCCCACGATCGGGCGGGGCCGCCGCGGCGACCAGCAGGTCGTGTTGAACGTCGTGATCCCGCGCAACCTGAGCCCGCGCCAGCGGGAGCTGCTCGATGAGCTGCGGGGATCGCTCACCGCCGAGAACCTCGAGGAGCGGGCCGACGAGTCGCTGCTCTCGAAGGTCAGGCGGGCGCTGCGCTGATCCGCCTCGCGATACGGGCCCCGGCGGAGCACGCCGAGATCGTGCTCGCCGAGCTGCTCGAGCTGGCGCCCGCGGGCTTCGAGCAGGTTGACGGCGACGGCTTCGTGGAGTTCGCGCTCTACGGCGCGCCGGGGGAGCTGCCGGACCTCCCGCACGGCCCCGCCGTGATCGGCCGCGCCGAGGTGCAGGTCTCGACCACCCAAGTCGGCGACGACTGGGCAGATCGTTGGCGTGAATTCCACAAACCAGTGCAGGTCGGTCACATCTACGTGCGCCCTCCATGGTGCGAGCGGCTCGCCGCCTGTGTCGATGTGGTGATCGATCCCGCGCAGGCGTTCGGGACCGGCGCGCATCCCACCACGCGCCTCTCGCTCGAGCTGCTGCTCGAGGTGGCGCCGGGGGCCGGGGCCGCTCCGCTCCCACTCGTGGACCTGGGCTGCGGCTCCGGCGTGCTTGCGATCGCGGCGGCGAAGCTCGGCTTCGCGCCCGTCACGGCTCTCGACCACGATCCTGCGGCGATCGAGGCCACGCTCGACAACGCGCGTGCGAACGGTGTGACGCTCGAGCGCGTGGAGCGCTACGACCTGCGCAACGGGCCTGCGCCGGTGGCAGCGGTGATGACCGCCAACCTGACGCGCCCGCTGCTCCTGCGAGTGGCGGAACTGTTGCCCGAGCAGCCCGAGACGCTGATCGTCTCGGGGCTGCTCGAAGGCGAGGAAGAAGTGATGGCGGCGGCGTTCGAGCCCCTGCGCGAACGCCGCCGCCGACGACTACAGGGGTGGAGCGCCCTCATGCTGACCCGGCCCTAGACGTTGCCCCCGTAGCTAGGGCGTTGCAGGCGTTTCCCCTCCGCAGTCGGACTCGGTATCGGCACCCCGGACTCGCGGCTTCTTCGTACATCCGTCCACGGGCTCCGGGCGGATACGCTGCCGTCCGTGCGACTCGTGGACCTGTCCGCACCGATCCGCCAGAGCCCGCCCGAGACGCCCGAGGTGCTGCGCACCGACATCGAGTTCAGCGGGCACGCGGACGGCGCCGCGCTGATCGAGCGGCTGCTCGGTGTGCCGGCCAGCCTGCTGCGCGACCAGGAGGGCTGGGCGGTGGAGACCTTCACCCGCTTCGGCACCCACAACTCCACCCACGTGGACGCGCCGTGGCACTACAACTCGCGCATCGGCGGCGAGCCCGCGCAGACGATCGACGCGCTCCCGCTCGACTGGTTCTTCGGCCCCGGCGTGGTGCTCGACATGACCGCCAAGGAGGAGGGGGAGACCGTCGAGGTGGCCGACGTCGAGGCCGAGCTCGAGCGCATCGGGCACGACCTCCGCGAGCGCGACATCGTGCTCGTGCGCACGGGTCGCGACGCCTTCGTTGAGGAGCCCGGCTACATGGCGCTCGGCCCCGGCGTGACGGTCGAAGCCACGCGCTGGCTCTACGAGCGCGGCGTCCGGGTGATGGGCATCGACGCCTGGGGCTGGGACGGCCCGCTCCACCTCCAGGCGCAGGCCGCACTCGAGACGGGCGAGCCCGGCGTGTTCTGGGCCGCCCACCAGGCGGACCTGCCGTACTCCCAGATCGAGCGCCTCGTGAACCTGGGCGAGCTGCCGCCGACCGGCTTCCAGGTCGCCTGCTTCCCGCTCAAGATCGTGGGAGCGAGCGCGGCGCCGGCCCGCGTGGTGGGCATCGTGCCGGACTAAACGGGAAGCTCAACACAAAGCGGGACTCATAGTCCCGCAACGTGTTGAGCTTCCTGCCGGGCGGCCCGTCCCACCCTTCAATGCTGCCGTTTAGGGCGCCCCGCCGGCCACCTCGGCCAACGGCCACAGATCCCGCCACTCGTGGTCCGGCTTCTGCGGCCCCGGCGCCAGCTCCCCGTGCCGGTTCACCCACGCCGTCCGCAAGCCCTGCCGCTGCGCGGCCGCCAGGTCGTACTTGAAGCCGAACGCCACGTGCAGTATCTCCTCCGGCTGGGCGCCGATCTGGCGCAGCGCGTGCTCGAAGGGGGCGTCCGCCGGCTTGTAGGCGCGGCAGTCCTCGGCCACGGTCACTCCGTCGAACTCGACCTCCAGGTGGCGCAGCGAGTGCTCGATGATCGCCCGGTCGGTGTTGGAGATGATCCAGAGCCGCAGCCCCGCGTCCTTGGCCGCCCGCAGCGCCGGCACGGTGTCGGGGAACGGCTGCCAGCTCTCCATCGAGCGCGCGAGCGCCTCGCCGTCGCGGTCGTTCCAGCGGTAGCCGCGCTCGCCGGCCCAGGCGGCGAGGCTGTCAGCCAGCACCTCGCGGTAGCCGCGGTAGTCGCCCTGGAGGCGTTCGAACTGGAGCTCCTCCCAGCGCGCGCGCAGCTCGCGCCCAGGTGGCGGCTCGCGCTCGTGGCGCCGGGCGATCTCGTAGAGGAACGCGGCGGCGCCGCCCTCCCAGTCGATCAGCGTGCCGTAGCAGTCGAATGTCGCGACTCGAACCGGATCCATACCTACACTTGGGTGAGATGTCGTTGCTGAACCAGGTGCAGGATGACGTGAAGACCGCGATGAAGGCGGGCGAGCGCGAGCGCGTGCATGCGCTACGCATGATCGCGGACGCCCTCCAGAAGGCCGAGAAGGACAACGGCGGCGACCCGGTGGAGATCCTTCAGCGCGAGCGCAAGCGGCGTCTCGAGGCCGCCGAGGCCTACCGCGACGGTGGCCGCACCGATGCGGCCGACGCCGAGCAGCGCGAGGCCGACCTCATCGCGTCCTACCTACCGGAACAGCTCTCCGACGAGGACCTGCGCGCGATCGTGGGCGACGCCGTGGCCGAGTCCGGCGCCTCGTCCCCCCAGGAGATGGGCAAGGTGATGGCGGTCGTGATGCCCAAGGTCAAGGGTCGCGCCGACGGGAAGCGGGTGAGCGCGGCGGTCAAGGAGATGCTTACCCCGTAGTGCGCATCCAGCTCGAGCTTCCGAACGAGGTCGCCGCGGAGCTCGCCGGGCCTGGCGATGCGGTGATGAAGACACTCGAGGAGCACCTCGACTGCGAGGTCTTCCTGCGCGGGAACGTGCTCACGCTCGACGGCGACGACGACGCGGTCACCATGGCCCGCACCGTGGTGCGGGAGATGACCGACCTGGTCCGCCAGGGGCACGAGATCGCGCCCGGCACGATCGAGGCGATCGCCGGCGCGCTCGACCGCCACGAGAGCCCCAGCCGCATCCTCGAGGACGTGGTCTGGCGCCACCGCGGCCTGAAGGTGGCCCCCAAGACCGTGAACCAGAAGCGCTACGTGGACGCGATCAGGCGCGCGACCATCACGGTCGGCGTGGGCCCCGCCGGGACCGGCAAGTCGTTCCTCGCCGTGGCGATGGCCGTTGCCGCGCTGTCGCGGCGCGAGGTGAACCGCATCGTCCTCACGCGCCCGGCCGTGGAGGCAGGCGAGCGGCTCGGGTTCCTCCCCGGCGACATCGCCGCCAAGGTCGACCCCTACCTGCGTCCGCTGTTCGACGCCCTCTACGACATGCTCGAGCCGGAGAAGGTCAACCAGCACCTGGACCGCGGCGTGATCGAGGTGGCGCCGCTGGCCTTTATGCGGGGCCGAACGCTCAATGATTCCTTCATAATCCTCGACGAGGCCCAGAACACGAGCCCGGAGCAGATCAAGATGTTCCTCACGCGGCTGGGCTTCAACTCGAAGATGGTCGTGACCGGCGACATCACGCAGATCGACCTGCCGAAGGACCAGCGCTCGGGCCTCGTGATGATCGCCGACATTTTGAAGGACGTTGAGGGCATCGAGTTCGTGCGCTTCGGCGGCGAGGACGTGGTGCGGCACAAGCTCGTGCAACGGATCGTGGAGGCGTACAACCGGCACGCCGAGAAGCAGGCGCCGCCGCTTCGCCAGGCGCGGCGCCAGCAGGGCTAGTCCCGCTGATCGAGATCGAGCTCATCGACGCGCCCGAGGAATTCCGTCGGCCGGCCCTGGCCGCGCTCGCGGCTGCCGGGGTCGACGACGGCCACCTCGCGGTCCGGCTCGTCGGCGAGCGCCAGATCCGCGCGCTCAACCGCGAGCACCGCAGCATCGATCGCCCCACGGACGTGCTGTCCTTCCCCGTCGACGAGGGCGGCCCCTCCGCCGGGCCGCGGGAGCTAGGCGACGTGGTGATCTGCCCAGAGCAAACCGACGATCTCATCGAGGCCGTGGTGCACGGGGTGCTGCACCTGTGCGGATACGACCACGAGAGCGACGGCGGCGAGATGCTCAAGATCCAGCGGCGCGTGCTGGAGGACCTGTGAGCCGCTCCGGCTTCGTGGCACTCGCCGGGCGGCCGAACGCCGGCAAGTCGACGCTCGTGAACCAGATCGTCGGCGGCAAGGTGGCGATCGTCTCGGACAAGCCGCAGACAACGCGCCGCGAGATCCGCGGCGTGGCGACCGGGGACGACTGGCAGCTCGTGCTGGTGGACCTCCCCGGCGTCCAGCGCCCGCGCGACGCGCTCACCGAGCGCATGCAGCGCCAGGTGGAGCGCACGCTCGCCGACGCCGACGCCGCGCTGTTCGTGCTGAACGGCGAGCAGCAGATCGGCCCCGGCGATCGCTTCATCGCGGCGGCGCTCAAGAGCTCCGGCGTGCCGACCGTGACCGTCCTGAACAAGGTCGACCGGCTCGACAACCCGCGCACAGTCCGGGCGCTCTCGGCGGCGGCCGAGCTCGACGTCCAGGGCGAGCTGTTCCCGATCAGCGCGATCAACGGCGCGGGAGTGGGCCCGGTGGTCGAGCGGCTGGTCTCGCTCGTGCCGGAGGGGCCGTTCCTGTACCCGCCGGACGAGACGAGCGACCAGTCCCTCGAGCTGCGGCTGGCCGAGCTGATCCGGGAGCAGGTGCTGCTGCGCACGCGCGAGGAGGTCCCGCACTCGGTGGAGGTCGAGATCGACGAGATCGAGGAGCGCGAGAGCGACGGCCTGATGGTCGTGCGGGCGCGCGTCTGGGCCGAGACGGAGTCGCAGAAGGGAATCCTGGTCGGCTCGGGGGGCCGGATGGTGAGGGCGGTCGGCACTGCCGCCCGCGAGGAGATCGAGCGCCTGCTCGAGCGGCGCGTGCATCTCGAGCTGAACGTGCGCGTCCGCAAGGGCTGGCGGCGCGACGAGGGACTACTGGACCGCCTGGGCATCGAGTGATCGAGCGAATCCACGCGTTCATGCGACGCGCCGAGGAGGGCGTCTGCGACAGGGTGGTGCGCACCGCGCACGGCACCGCCATGGTCACGCCGAGCCTGCCGCTCGTCTGGCAGGTGAACGCGATCCG
>DASUQG010000345.1:0-6196 GCA_036280695.1 Thermoleophilaceae bacterium | reverse complement strand
GAGCGAGACGCGCATCGCGTGCCAGACCACCCAGGCCGTGAGGTGCGAGATGGGACGAAGGGCCGTTCCGACCATCCACGCGAAAGTACCCCAACCCTGAACAAATGGTCACATTGTGTTCACATGAAGTCGCGGAAACTCCGGCGTGTTTGCCGCGGCGGGGCAGCGGGCGCCGCGGGCCGCGTAGGTAGCCTGCTCGGCCGTGGCTTCGCCGGTGACCATGGACAAGATCGTTGCGCTCTGCAAGCGGCGCGGCCTGATCTTCCCCGCGTCTGAGATCTACGGCGGGATCGCCAACACCTACGACTACGGCCACTACGGCGTCCTGCTGAAGAACAACGTGATCGGCGCCTGGTGGAAGTCGATGATCCAGGAGCGCGACGACATCGTGGCGCTCGACTCGGCGATCATCCAGCACCCGCGCACGTGGGAGGCGTCTGGTCACCTCGCCGGCTTCAGCGACCCGCTCGTGGAGTGCCGCGCCTGCAAGCTGCGCTTCCGCGCCGACCACCTCCAGGAGCTGCGTGACGGGGTCGCCGAGCACCCCGAGGTGCGCTGCGGGCGCGCTCCGTCGAAGCTGCCCGGCGACCACCCGGACTGCGACCTCACCGACGCGCGCGAGTTCAACCTGATGTTCGAGACCTCGATCGGACCGGTGAAGGACGCCGGCTCGACGGTGTTCCTGCGTCCCGAGACCGCGCAGGGCATCTTCCTCGCCTTCAAGACCACGCTCCAGTACGCGCGCCGCAAGCCGCCGTTCGGCATCGCTCAGGTCGGCAAGTCGTTCCGCAACGAGATCACGCCGGGCAACTTCGTCTTCCGGACGCTCGAGTTCGAGCAGATGGAGATGGAGTTCTTCGTGCCGCCCGCCGAGGCCGAGCAGTGGTACGAGCACTGGATGCGGGCCCGCATGGACTGGTACGTGAAGCTCGGGATCGACCGCGATGCCCTGCGGCTGCGCGCCCACGACGCCGACGAGCTCTCCCACTACTCGAGCGCCACGAGCGACATCGAGTACCTCTACCCCATCGGCTGGTCCGAGCTCGAGGGCATCGCCAACCGCGGCGACTTCGACCTCACCCAGCACGCCGAGTTCTCCGGCACCAAGCTCGAGTACGTGGACACCGCGACCGGCGAGCGCTACGTGCCGCACGTGATCGAGCCGGCGGCCGGCGTGGGCCGCACGGTGCTGGCCCTGCTCTGCGACGCCTACGACGAGGACGACATCGGCGGCGAGCAGCGCACCGTGCTACGGCTCGCCCCCCAGATCGCGCCGATCAAGGTGGCGGTGCTTCCGCTCGTGAACAAGGACGGCCAGCCGGAGAAGGCCCGCGCCATCTTCGAGAAGCTGCGCGAGCTGTGGCCCACCGAGTACGACACGGGCGGCTCGATCGGGAAGCGCTACCGCCGCCAGGACGAGATCGGCACGCCGTTCGGCGTGACGGTCGACCACCAGACGCTGGAGGACGACACAGTCACGCTGCGCGACCGCGACACGCTCGAGCAGGAGCGCATCGCGGTGCCGGAGCTAGCGGCCGAGATCGAGCGCCGGCTCGCGGCGGCCTGAGCCGCGCTCGAACCCCGCGTGCGGCAGCAGGCGGTCGAGTCGCCGGGGCAGCCACCAGTTCCAGCGGCCCATGATCTCCATGGTGGCCGGCACCAGGATCAGCCGGACCAGCGTGGCATCGAGCGCGATCGCCACCGACATGCCGACTCCGATCTCCTTGATCGACGGCGTGCCGGTGCCGGCGAAGACGGCGAAGACGGCGACCATGATCAGCGCGGCGCTCGAGATCGTCCCCGCGCTGGCCCGCAGCCCCTGGGCCACCGCGCTGGCGGTGTCGCCCGTCGCCTCGTAGCGCTCGCGGATCCGCGACAGGAGGAAGACCTCGTAGTCCATCGACAGCCCGAAGACGATCGCGAGCAGGAACGGCGGCGTCATCGCGTTCACGTAGCCGAGCGAGTCGAAGCCCAGCAGTCTGTCGAACCACCCGTACTGGAACACCATCACGAGCACGCCGTAGGCGGCGGCCACCGAGAGCAGGTTCATCAGCACCGCCTTCAGCGGCAGCAGCACCGAGCGCAGCAGCACGAAGAGCACCAAGTAGCTGAACACCAGCACGAACAGGAGGATCTTCCACATCGACCCTGAGACGAGGTCGATGAAGTCCTTGTTGAACGCGGTCGCGCCGCCCGCCTGGACCTCGGCCACCCCGTCGAGCGGGCCTGCGTCCGCGCGCAGGCGCTCCACGAGCGCCTCGGCCTGCGGGCTCTCCGGATCGTGTCGCGGCGCCACCGTGATCAGGGCGGCGCGGCCGTCGCGCGAAGGCTGCGGCCGGCTCACCTGCTCCACCTCCGGGTCCCGCCGCAGCTCGGATGCGTAGGAGCTGAGCGCCTCGCGGTTCGCGGGATCGCTCGTGCGGCCGTCGCGCAGCTCGGCGACCACCTGGGTGGGTCCGGTGGCGCCGGGGCCGGCGGTCTGCGCCGCCAGCTCGGCGCCCACGCGCGTCTCGTGCTTCTCGGGGAACTGGCGCAGCGCGCCGTTTCCGAAGTCGAGCGACAGAGCGGGGATCGCCAGCGCGAGCAGCACCCCGGCCGTGGCGAGGGCCGAGACCCAGGGGCGCCGCGTGACGGCGCTGGTCCAGCGCTCCCAGAAGCCGGCCTTGCGCCGCTCGTCGGATGTGGAGCCGGGCCGCCGGCGCCGCGTGCGAACCATGCGAAGCAGCAGCGAGCCAATCACCGCGATCCGGCCGCGCGCGTACGCGCGGCGACCGAGCAGGTTCATGAGCACCGGCAGCAGCGTTACCGCCGCCAGGATCGAGACCGCCACGACGATGATCGCGCCCATCGCCATCGAGCGGATCGTGGTCGAGTCGACGAGGTAGAGGCCGGCCAGGGACAGCATCACCGTGATGCCGGAGAAGGCCACCGCGAGACCCGACGTGCGCAGCGCCACGCGGCGCGCCGCCACGCGCTCGGCGCCGCCGCGGATCTCCTCGCGGTAGCGGGCGAGCACGAACAGCGAGTAGTCCACCGCCACGCCGATCCCGATCATCGAGGCGATGTTGGTCACGAACACCGACATCGGGGTGGCCTGCGAGAGGAAGTAGATGGCGGCGCCGGTGATCGCCACGCTGGCGAACCCGAGCATGAGCGGGAGCGCCGCCGCGGCGAGCGAGCCAAAGACCGCGAGCAGGATCAGCAGCACGACCGGGAACCCGATCGTCTCCGCGCTCTCGAGGTCCTCCTTCGTGAGGTCCTGCATGCCGGCCCACAGCGCCTGCTGGCCGACCAGGTGCGGCTCCACGCCGCCGCGCGCCTGGGTGCCCAACTCGTCACGGAAGTCGACCGCCAGGTCCGCGGTCTGATCCCTGTCGCCCTCCACGGCGAGCGGCACGACCGTGATCGACGCCGTGGCGGCGTCGCGCTTCGCCGCGGCCTCGGCCTGGGAGGTGACCTCGGCGTGCGGCAGGCGATCCGCGATCCGCGTGACCCGGTCGACCTCGGTGCGCACAGCGGCAGCGCTCGCGCCCTCGCGGCGCGCCAGCACGACGGCGAGGTTGTCGCGCTGCGCGCCCTCGAAGCGCGTCACGTTCTCGTCCACCACCTGCGACTGCGAGCCGGGCACCTCGAAGCCGCCGCTTGTGAGGTGCTCGGTCTGCTGGGCGGCGAAGGGCAGCGCCGCCCCCAGCACGAGCAGCCAGGCGGCGAGCACCATCCAGCGACGCCGCTCGAGGAAGGCGGCAAGTCTGTCCATCCCTGCCTGCATCGCGAGTAATCCTTCCCGGATCAGCCGCGTTGGGTGTGACTCAGGTCACACTTCGCCGAGCAGGCGGCGGGCGGTGAAGACGCCGAGGTCGAACGCGGCCTTCTGGTCCCAGTCCGGATCGGCCAGCACCTGGATGCCGAAGCCGTCGCCGAGTGAGAACAGGATCGAGGCCACGGCCTCCGGCTCCGCCTGGAGGCGGATCACGCCCTCACGCTCCTTGGTGCGCAGCCACCCGGCGAGCCGTTCGCGCCACTGCCTGTAGAGCTCGGCGAGCTCGGCGCGGATCTCCTCCGAGTGGCGCGAGGCGCTCAGCATCTCGTAGATAACGGCCTGGCCGCCGGCGTCGTCCTCCAGGAACTCCTCGAGGCCGACCACGAGCGCGTCGAGGATCTCGTCCACGCTCTGCGCCTTGGCGAGGCGCTCGTCCATGTTGCGGTTGCGCACCTCGCAGTCGTGGCGCACCACCTCCACGAGCAGCCGCTCCTTCGAGCCGAAGTAGTAGTGAAGGAGCCCGCGCGAGACGCCCGCCTCGCGCGCCACGTGGTCGAAGGTCGAGGCCGACGCGCCGCGCTTGCCGACGCTCGCGCGCATGGCGGCGATGATGCGCTGGGCCTTGTCGCCCTCGAGCGTGCGCGGGCCGTCCGTGCTGGTCGCAGCCTCCATCCCGCCGGGGATCTTAGTTGGCCAGCCAGTCAGGCGGCGTCTGGGCCGACCGTCCGCCCCACCCGGCAACGAAAAGGGCGCCCGCAGGCGCCCTTTCCAAAGCTCGGGTTGGGACCGCTCTAGGAGGTTCCCACCGGTTCGCTCGTGCTGCTTGGCTCCGGGGTGGTGCTCCCGGTGTACTCGAACTCCTCCTCGGCACCGAAGAGCGCGTCGAGCACCTTCTTGCGAAGGCCCTCGCTCGTGGCGAGCGCAATGCCCCCGCCGATGAGTGCAATCAGAAGCAGGCGGCCCGTGCGGCGCTTCTTCTTCTTGCCGTTGCGCAGCGAGTCAGCGGCGTCCTTGAGAGACGTCGCGGCGTCGCGGAGCTCGCGCTGCACCTTCTTGTCCTCCGTGACGGCCTTGACCGGGCCCTTGCCGTTCGACATGCGCGAGTAAGCCTTGCGCGCGGATTCGAACGCGTTGCGGAGGTTGTCGCGCAGTTCCTCGTCCTCGACGAGCCGCTGCACGTACGTGTTCGAGCGGACCGCCTTGCCGGCGGCGTACGCTCCGGCTCCGGCCTTTGCGGCCTTTTTCTTTGCTGCCATTTCTCTCCTCGATCCGCTTGCTAGCAGGGCACTCTACCCGGGTTGAGCAGCCCGCGAACGCCGCGCGCGCTTTTGGAGCGCTGCGTCCAGGACCTCGTCGACGTGATCGACGAGCGTGAACTTCATCCGCTTGCGCAGGTGCTCGGGGATGTCGTCGATGTCGGGCTCGTTGCGCCGCGGCAGTATCACGCGGTTGATCCCGGCCCGCTGCGCGGCGAGCGCCTTCTCCTTGAGCCCGCCGATCGGCAGCACCATGCCGGTGAGCGTGACCTCGCCGGTCATCGCGACGTCCGAGCGCACTGGCCGGCACGTCACGCGCGAGGCGATCGCGGTCGCCATCGTCACGCCCGCGCTCGGCCCGTCCTTCGGGATCGCACCGGCCGGCACGTGCACGTGCAGGTCGTGTTCCTTGAACCACTCGGCGGAGACGCCGCTGCCGAAGTCGCCCGTCTCGGTCTTGCTCTTCACGTAGGACAGGGCGGCCGCCGCGGACTCCTTCATCACGTCGCCGAGCTGGCCCGTGATCTGGAGCTTGCCGTCGCCCGGGTAGGCGATCGCCTCCACGAACAGCACGTCGCCGCCGACGGGCGTCCACGCCAGGCCGGTGGCCACGCCCGGCTCGCTCGTGCGCCGCCTCACCTCGGCCGTGAAGCGCGGCTTGCCGAGCAGGTCGGCAACGGTCTCCGGGCGGATCACGCGCTTCGAGCGCCGCGTGCCCTCGGCGAACTCGCGCGCCACCTTGCGGCAGATCGAGCCGATCTGGCGCTCGAGGTTGCGCACGCCCGCCTCGCGCGTGTAGCCGTCGATGATCACGTCGAGCGCCGGCTTGGTGAGCTCGATCTTCGAGCGGCCGAGCCCGTTCAGCTCCATCTGTCGCGGGACGAGGAAGCGCTTGGCGATCTCGCGCTTCTCCTCGTGCGTGTAGCCGGACAGCTCGATCACCTCCATGCGATCGAGCAGGGCCGGCGGGATCGTGTCGACCTGGTTCGCCGTGCAGATGAAGAACACGTGCGAGAGGTCGAACGGGACGTCCAGGTAGTGGTCGCGGAAGGTGGAGTTCTGCTCCGGGTCGAGCACCTCGAGCATCGCGCTCGCGGGATCGCCGCGGAAGTCGGCGCCCATCTTGTCGATCTCGTCGATCATCAGCACCGGGTTGTTCGAGCCTGCGTCGCGAAGCGCG
>DASUQG010000344.1:0-2508 GCA_036280695.1 Thermoleophilaceae bacterium | reverse complement strand
GCTGAAGCCCGGCCAGCCCACACCGCCGCCGCCGGACCAGCAGGCCCCGCGCCGCCGCGACGACCGCGAGCCGCAGGACACCAAGGTGGCCGCCCGAGCGGCCGCCGATGCGCCGGCCGTGGACGAGGCGATCGGCGAAGGCGCCCCGGTCGAGGCACCCGCTGGAGACGTGGCCCTGGCCGACGCGCCACCGCCCGCGGACCTGCCGCCCGCCGACGCGCCACCCGCCCAAGACGCGGAATAGCGCTCAGGCCCGCACCCGCGTAACCCCTTCGTCAAAGACCCCGCACTTTTCGGCAACTTCCTGGGTGCGAGCGCCCGACGCCTCCGAACGCGTATGTACTCTCGATCGACCACACACGGCGTAGGAGGAGTCCAGCCTCATGGCAGCAACGAACATCAATAGGGTCGTGATGACGGGGAACCTGACCCGCGATCCCGAGCTCCGGAATCTTCCGAGCGGCATGGCTGTCTGCAGCCTGCGGATCGCGAGCAACACCCGCCGCAAGGACCAGTCCACCGGCGAGTGGGTCGACAAGCCCAACTACTTCGACGTCACCGTGTGGGGGGCGCAGGGCGAGAATTGCGCCCAGTACCTCTCCAAGGGACGCCCGGTTGCGATCGATGGCCGGCTCGAGTGGCGCGAGTGGCAGGACAAGGAAACCGGCAAGAATCGGCAGTCGATAGATATCATTGCCGACTCCGTCCAGTTCCTTGGCTCCCGTGAGGGTGGCGAGAACGGCGGCCGCTTCACGCCTCAGAGCGACGTTCCCGCGGATACGGCGGACTTCGCTCAGGCACCGGTGGCCGCTGGGGGATCGGACGACGACATTCCCTTCTGACCCCGGAGTAGCGAGTACGCAGGAGCACAAGTGGCGAAGCAGCGTGGTGGAACACCGACGAGGGACCGCAAGCGCGGCCCCCGAGGCAAGGGCGGCCCCGGTAGCGGGCGCTTCAAGCCCTGCCCGTTCTGCCGGGAGAAGATCGACATCGTCGATTACAAGGACCTCTCAGCGCTGCGCCGGGCGATCAGCGACAAGGGAAAGATCCGTTCGTCCCGCGTGACCGGCGCTTGCCGGCGCCACCAGTCCCAGCTCGCAACCGCGGTCAAGCGTGCGCGCGAGGTGGGCCTCCTGCCGTACGTCGCAGACAGGTAAGCGACGGAAGCACCATGGCTCAGGCAATCCTCCTGAAGGACGTGGACAAGCTCGGAGAGAGCGGCGACGTGATCGACGTCTCGCCGGGCTACCTGCGCAACTACCTCGTGCCCCGCAAGCTGGCGCAGCCGGCCACGCCGGCCGCCATTGCGGACTCCGAGCGGCGCCGTGAGGCCGCCGAGAGGGCGGTCGCCGAGGCGGCCGCCAAGGCAGAGGAGACGGCGGCGCTGCTGCGCAAGACCGTGCTGACGATCTCGCACCAGGCGGGTGACGACGGGCGGCTGTTCGGCTCGGTCACCTCGCAGGAGATCGTCGACGCGATCCGCCAGGCGCGCGGGGTGCGGCTCGACAAGCGCCGCGTCCAGCTGGAGGAGCCGATCAGGACCACGGGCACGCACATGGTCTCCGTCGAGGTCTCCGACGGTGTGACGGCCGACATCAAGACGATCGTCACCCCCACCGCCTAGGCCCCGCCAGGTGGCCGTAGCCGTCCCGCCAGAGGCAGCGGCCGGCGTCCCGCCCCACAACGAGGAGGCCGAGGCCTCCGTCCTCGGGGCGATCCTGCTCACCGAGCAGGCGCTCGACGGCGTGCTACTCGAGGTCGGGCTGCGCGCCCGCGACTTCTACCGCCCGCGGCACGCGGCGATCTTCCAGGCGATGATCCGCCTGAAGGAGAAGGCCACGCCGGAGGCCGTCGACGCGCTCACGGTCGCCGAGGAGCTGCGGCGCTCCAGCGAGCTCGACAAGGCCGGCGGCGAGAGCTACCTGCACTCGCTGCCGACGGTCGTGCCGGCGGTGGGCGCGGTGCTCGACTACGCCCGCATCGTCAAGGAGCACTCGCTCCTGCGGAGCGTCCTCAGGGCCACGCGCGAGATCCAGGACGACGTGGCTGCCCACCGTGGCGAGGCGCGCGAGCTGATCGAGCGCGCCGAGGCGGTCCTGTTCAAGATCGGGCACGACGGCGGCAGCTCCGAAATGCGGTCGCTCGAGGCGATCCTGCACGACGAGATCGACAAGCTCGAGGAGCTCTCGAAGACCGACGTCGGGCTCACCGGCACCCCGTCCGGGTTCGCCGACCTCGACTCCCTCACAGGCGGCTTCCAGCCCGGCAACCTGATCGTCCTCGCCGCACGGCCCTCGATGGGGAAGAGCGCCGCCGCCACCAACATCGCCGAGTACGCGGCCGTGGAGGCGGGCGTGCCGGTGGCGTTGTTCTCGCTGGAGATGTCCGAGACAGAGCTGGCGCACCGCTTCCTGGCCTCGCAGGCGCGCGTGTCGAGCGACGACCTCCGCAAGGGCCGGGTGCGTGCGGAGAAGTGGCCGAAGGTGCTGAAGGCGGTCGAGAAGCTGG
>DASUQG010000343.1:0-2247 GCA_036280695.1 Thermoleophilaceae bacterium | reverse complement strand
GCAGGCGCCCGAGGACGTGGCCCCCTACCGCTTCGGGCCGCCGCTCTCACCGCACCTCGCGGCCGAGCTCGCCGGCGAGCGCATAGAGCCGGCGCGGCTGGTCGAGGCGGCGCGCGCTCACGAGCTGCTGGTGTGCGAGGGCGTCGGCGGCCTCCTGGTCCCGATCACCACCGGCTATCTCGTGCGCGACCTCGCGATCGACCTCGAGCTGCCCGTGGTGGTGGCCGCTCGCACCGGGCTCGGGACGATCAACCACACGCTGCTCACGGTGGAGGCCGCGCGTGCGGCCGGGCTGCGCGTGGTCGGCGTGGTGATGACGCCGTGGCCGGACGAGCCGGCGCGGATCGAGCGCTCGAACCGCGAGACCGTCGAGCGGCTCTCGGGTGTGCCGGTGAGCCGCCTGCCGCGCACGGACCCCGGCGGGCTCGCCGAGGCCGGGGTGTCTCTACCCCTCGATGACTGGCTCTAAGCTCGCTCGAATGGCGACGGAGGACGCAGCCGGTACGGCGGATGACGACACGCCCGACCTGATCATCAAGCTCCGCGAGCGCAAGGAGCGCCACAAGCAGCGCAACATCGTCCACCGGGCGGCCACCGTGGTGGCGGGTGTGCTGATCGTATGCCTCGGCATCGTCCTGACGCTTCCGGGCGTTCCCGGGCCGGGGATCGTGACGATTGCTTTCGGCGTCGGCTTCCTGGCCCTCGAGTTCGACCGCGCCGAGCGCTGGCTCGAACGGGTGATCCTCTGGGGCGACAGGGCGGCCGAGCGCGCTGAGCACACCACCACGAAGCAGCGCGTGCTCGCCGGAATCGCGACCGCCCTGGCGATTGGCGGATTCGCGGTTGCGGCGGTGCTCTGGGACATTCCGCTCATGCCGATCCTCTGATATCGTACTATTCCGTCCGATATAGGATCAATGGAGGTATGAGTATGAGTAACGAGGCTGCCACTGCATCAGCACCCGAAGCGGTCATCGAGCGCTTCTCCCAGCTGCTCTCCGAGGGCGATCTCGACGCGATGGTCGAGCTCTACGAGCCCGACGCCACCTTCGCCCCCCAGCCCGGCGCGGAGGTCACCGGCCGCGATGCGATCCGCGACGCTCTGGCGGCGTTCCTCGCCGTGAAGCCGCGGATGACCGGCACGATCGAGAAGGTGCTGTGCGCGGGCGATACCGCGCTCGTGGCGAACCGCTGGACCCTCAGCGGGACGGCGCCGGACGGCAGCCCCGTCGAGATGGCCTCTACGAGCGCGGACGTCCTGCGCCGCAGGTCGGACGGCTCGTGGGGGATCGTGATCGACGACCCGTGGGGGGCCAGCCCCTAGGTGCAGGAGCCGCGCGCCACCCGCGACAACCTCGGCTTCCTGCTGGCGAAGGCTTCGCAGCGCTGGAACGAGCTGCTGCAGGACGCGTTCGCCCGCGAAGGCTTCCCGGAGGTGCGCGCGTCGTACGGGTCCGTGCTCCTGCCTCTGTTCGAGGAGGACGGATTGCGGATGGGAGAGGTCGCGGGGCGCGCGCGGCTCTCGAAGCAGACCATGACCACCATGGTGCGTCTCGCGGAGCGGGACGGCCTCGTGGACCGGCGCTCTGATCCGACGGACCGGCGTGCGACGCGCGTGCACCTCACCGCGAAGGGGCTGCGCTTCAAGCCCGTGGCGGAGCGAGTGCTGGCGGAGCTCGACGAGACCGCGCGGAAGGCGCTTGGGGAGCGCACGCTGTCCGGCACCGCCCGTGCACTGGCGAAGCTGGCCGAGCTCGAGGATGGTTCAGGCGGTTAGCGCCACAGCGAGTCGGGTAGCCCTCCAGCATGCGGTTCTGGCAGGGGACCTACGCGCGCGCGGCGCTGCTGGCTCTGGTCGTTGCTCTCACTCTCCCCGGCGTGGCGCTCGGCGCCGAGCCGGTGTTCGAGAAGTACAAGGTGCCGACGGTCGGCGGTGCCGAGATCAACGTCGAGGTGATGCGGCCGGCGGACAACCCTGACGCGCCCGTGATTCTCACCTACTCGCCGTACAACACGCTGTCCGAGTACACGACGCCGAACCTGGCGAACGACGACATCGGACAGCGCTACCTGCCCAAGGGCTACGCCCGCGCGGTGGCCGACGTACTCGGCACGCGCAACTCCTCGGGCTGCTGGGAGTACGGCGGCGCCAAGGAGCAGCAGTCGGGCGTGGACCTGGTGAACTTCCTCGCGGCCCAGCCGTGGACGAACGGCAGGGTCGCGATGATCGGCGGGTCCTACGACGGC
>DASUQG010000342.1:0-3505 GCA_036280695.1 Thermoleophilaceae bacterium | reverse complement strand
GATCTCCGCCGCGCTCGCCTCCGTGGTGGAGCGCTCGACCGCCAAGGAGACGCAGAACCGCTATCCGGCGGTGAGCCAGATGGTGCACGACCTCGAGGAGGTGCTCGCGATCGAGGCGGCGCGCAGCGGACAGGCCACCGGTGAGGCCACGACCGTGCTCCAGTCGCTATCCGGCGACACGGCCGACTTCGCGCCTGCCCGGCTGCTGCGCCCCAAGCGCGCGTTCGCCCTCACGCTGCTCGTGCTCGGCCTGGTGGCGGCCACGGCTCTGCTGCTCGCCACCCGTACCGAGAAGGGCACCGGCGGCACCAGCGTCGTGAAGAAGCCACCCGAGTTGAGCGAGGTGCGGCTCGCCGGCGACGCCGCCAGCGACTACGACCCGGAGGGCGACAACAAGGAGTCCGACGACGCCACCCGCAACGCGATCGACGGCAACCCGACCACGAGCTGGAACACCGAGACCTACCAGGGCGGCTTCGAGGGCAACGACAAGTCCGGGGTCGGCATCTACGTGGACGCCGGCAAGCTGATAGCCGCACGCGGCCTCGCGCTCGTTTCCTCGACCCCCGGCTTCCGGGCTCGCGTCTACGCGTCCGAGACCGTCCCGGCGAACATCTCCGGCTGGGTGCCGGTGAGCCCCATCCGCGAGGTGGAGGAGGAGCACACCTTCCGGCTCAGGACGCAGCGCCGCAAGTTCCGCAACTACCTACTTTGGATCAACGAGCTGCCGGAGGAGAACAAGGCGGAGGTCCAGGAGCTCAGCCTCCTGAAGTAGGGCACGCCTCAGTGCCGGTAGCGGCGCTCCTCCTCGTGGCGCTCCAGCGCCAGCGCGAGGAGCCGCTCCAGCAGCTCGACGTAGGGGATCCCGCTCGCGTCGAAGAGCTTCGCGTACACGCTCGTCGCGGTGAAGCCTGGAATCGTGTTCAGCTCGTTCACGAGCACCCGGTCGCCGTCCTCGACGAAGAAGTCGACGCGCGCCATCCCTGAGCAGTCCACGAGCTTGAACACCTCGACGGCGAGCCGGCGCACCTCCTCGCGCACCTCGTCCGCCACGCGGGCTGGCACCACCAGCTCCATGCCACCGGGCTCGTACTTCGCCTCGTAGTCGTACCAGTCGCTGTTCGTGAGCACGATCTCCCCGGGTTGTGAGGCGATCGGATCGCGGTGGCCGAGCACCGAGCACTCCACCTCGAGCCCGTCCGAGAAGCGCTCCACCAGCACCAGCGGGTCGTGCTCGAACGCGCCCGCGAGGGCGCCGTCGAGATCGGACTCGGACCATGCCTTGCCGATCCCGACCGAGGAGCCCAGCCGCGCGGGCTTCACGAACACCGGCGGAGCCAGCGAGACCGCGGCGCCTTCGCGCACCGCGACGTAGTCCACCTGCGGGATCCCGTGTGCCGACATCAGGTCCTTGAAGACGGCCTTGTCCATCGCCACCGCGGAGGCCATCACGCCGGCGCCGACGTACGGGACGTCGAGCACCTCGAGCATGCCCTGCACCGTGCCGTCCTCGCCGAACGGCCCGTGCAGGACCGGGAACGCCACGTCCGCTTCGAGCAGCCCGCCCGACGGCTCCACCGCCACCGGCTCGCCCGCGTGGGTCCAGCGGCCGTCGCGGTCGATGCGCACGTCGAGCGCCTCGTGGCCGCCCTCCATGAGCCCCGCGCGCACCGACTCCGCCGACGCGAGGGAGACATCGTGCTCGCTGGAGCGGCCGCCGGCCAGCACCGCGACCCTCACGGCTCGACCGGGGTGGTCGTCGGGGGCGCCGGCTCCGTGACCTCGAGCACGCCGATCACGATCACGACCTGGCGCCCTCTGTCCACCTGCGTGCCGGAACCCGGGCGCTGCTCGACCACCACGCCGTCCTGGGCGGGGTCGGTCACGGTGCGCTCCTGGGTCACTGGTTCGAGGCCGGCGGAGCGGAGCCGCGAGCTCGCGCTGCCCTCCTTCAGGCCGATCACGTCGGGCACGTCGACCTGCGGGCGCCCGGTCGAGACGGTGATCGTGACCGTCCCGCCGCGGGTCAACTCGGTCCCGGCGCCCGGGCTCTGGGAGATCACGTCGCCCTCGGGCTCGTCGGACTCCTGCTCCACCACGCCCACGCGGAAGCCGTCGTCGCGCAGCTGCGCCTCCGCGGACTCGCGCGACAGGCCCGTCACGTTCGGCACGGTCACCTGCTCCGGCCCGGCGCTCACGAGCAGCCGCACGCGCGTGCCCTTCGTGACCTCCTTGCCCTCCGACGGGACCGTCCGGACCGCGAAGTCCTTCCTCACCTTGTCCGAGAACTCGGTGTCGACGGTGACCTTCAGCCCGGCGTCCTCCAGCTCGGTCACGGCCTGCCCCTGGCGCAGGTTGGCCACGGGCGGCACCAGCACCGTGCCGGGGCCGTCGGAGACCTCGAGCGTCACGGTCGAGCCCTCGTCGGCCTGCTCGCCCGGGTTCGGGTCCTGGTCCACGACCTGATCGAAGGGCTGCGAGCTGCGCACGCGCTCGGTCTGCACCTCGAAGCCGGCGCGCTCCATCAACGCCCGCGCCACGACGAGCTGCTTGCCGGTCGCGCGTGGCACGTCGACCTTCTCCGCGGTGAGTGCGCCGCTCAGGATCACGAACAGCAGCGCGCCTATGAGGGCGAGCGTGAGGATGCCGATCGTGAACCACGGCCAGCGCCGCTCGCGCCGCTCGCGCGGCTCCGTGACCGGCGCCAGCGTTGGCTCGGGCGCGCCGGCCACCTGCGTGGCCGCGGTCTCGTCGTCCGCGGGCATGGGGATCGGCGCGAACGCGGCCGTGTCCTGGCCGCCGTTGTGCCCCGCCTCGATCTGCAGGCGCGCTGCCTCCAGCGCCGCCGCCAGGTCCTCGGCCGACTGCCAGCGATGAGCCGGGTCCTTCGCGAGCGCCGCCATCACGACGGCCTCGAGGGCCGGGTGCACGTCGGGCCGCCACTGCGAGATCGGGGCGGGCGGCTCCGAGAGGTGCTTCAGCGCCACCGCCACCGCGCTGTCGCCCTCGAACGGCAGCCGCCCCGCGAGCATCTCGTAGAGCATCACGCCGATCGAGTAGATGTCCGACGTGGCCGTGACCGCGTGGCCCTGCGCCTGCTCCGGCGAGAGGTACTGCGCGGTGCCCATGATCGAGCCCGTCTCGGTCATCTCGGAGGCACCCGCGCGCGCGATGCCGAAGTCGGTGACCTTGGCGTGGCCGTGCTCGTCCACGATCACGTTGTGGGGCTTGAAGTCCCTGTGGATGACCCCATGACGGTGGGCGAAGCCGCCGGCCTCGAGGATCTGCGTGCCTATGTCGATCACGCGCTCCTGGGGAAGCGGCGCCTCTGAGGTCACGATGTCCTTGAGCGTTCGGCCCGTGAGGAACTCCATCGCGATGTAGTAGGTGCCCTCGTGCTCGCCGCGGTCGAAGACGCCGACCACGTTGGGGTGGTTGAGCCCCGCGGCCGACTTCGCCTCGCGGCGGAAGCGCTCCACGAACTCCTGGTCCTGCGCGAAGCGCC
>DASUQG010000341.1:0-3270 GCA_036280695.1 Thermoleophilaceae bacterium | reverse complement strand
GTGGCGGGCAGCCCGCGGCGCGGGCTCGGCGACGAGCCGGCGGTGCCGAGAAAGAGAACGTCGAGGTCCATGTGGCGCCTATGTTGACTCGCCGGACTCGCGGGCGAGGTCCTCGTCAAGCGCGGTCAGGGCCCCAATGTCGATCCGATCCTGCTCTCGCCCTGCTGCCTTCTTCATCCTGATCAGGTCGTCGAGACCGACCACAGCTACCTCTACCGCGCCGAGGTCGACGTCAATCGCTCGCTCTCGAAGCCCTGAGTATTGCCCAGCCGTGGCGGCCGTCGACTCGATGTTGATGACATCGAGCCGCCCGTAGGTCGTAACGAGAGGGACGAGCGCGGCGCGCCTCAGGATCTGCGGGTCCGTGATGTCCACTGGCGGCTGCGCCCTGTGCAACCGGGAGCCCAGCTCGGCCAAGGCCTCCCCCAGGCGGCTCAGGTTCACGAGGTCGGGCCGCGGGATGATGTCGAGATCCCGCGTGGGACGCATGTATCCGTGCGTCTGAACGGCAACGCCGCCTACCACCACGAACTCGACGCCGTGCTCGGCAAGCACGCGCAGAATCGC
Source organism: Thermoleophilaceae bacterium (assembly GCA_036280695.1). Lineage (GTDB taxonomy): Bacteria > Actinomycetota > Thermoleophilia > Solirubrobacterales > Thermoleophilaceae > JACVRW01. The sequence continues at coordinate 2,703 of DASUQG010000341.1, read as the reverse complement.
CTCGGGATCGAAGACCTCACGCGACACGGCGCGCGGCACGTCCTGCGCGGGCGAGCTTGCTGCTGAACTTGTTCAATGCGAGGCCGTCCGCAAGCCGCAAGGCCGGCGGCCGCTTCCGCGCCTCTTCCATGTCCCAGGCGTCGTAGCGGGTCCAGACGCGTTTGCTGTCGAGCACGGGCTCCTCGCCGAGGGCAAGCAGCAATGACTCGAGCCGCTTCCACGAGACGTCCTCGTCACCGCGCTCGATCCGCGCGATTGCGCTTTGGCTGGTGCCGGCCCGGTGCGCAAGGCGGCGCTGGCTGAGCCCGTGCTTGAGACGCCGCTCTCTGATTAGCTCACCGGGTCGCATGATGCCGTATACGGTATCAAGCGTGGACGATCTCACACCTCGCTAAGCCGCTCTCGACGCGGATCAGCCCCATCGTGTGGCTGGGCGCGCGCCGGCGCTCCGTCGGGCTGCCGGGGTTGAGGAGCTGGAAGCCGTCGTCGGCCTCTTCGTGGAGCGGCATGTGGGAGTGGCCGAACACGACCACGTCGGCGCGCTCGCCGAACCGGCGCCGCATGCGCTCCAGGCGCCCGGACCGCGGGCCCGCGTCGTGGACCATCGCGATGCGCGCGCCAGCCGCCTCCACCACGCGCTCGGCCGGCAGCAGCCGGCGAAGCTCGGCGCTGTCCACGTTCCCGTGCACTCCGACCACCCGCGGGCCGATCGCCTCGAGTTCGCGCAGCACCTCGAGAGTCGAGAAGTCGCCCGCGTGCAGGAGCAGGTCCGCCGCGGCGATCCGCTCGACACACGCCTCCGGAAGCCGCCTATCCCCGCGCGGCAGATGGGTGTCGGAGATGACGGCGATCAGCATGCGCGGACTACACTGGATTTTTCCCGCGCCCGTAGCTCAGTGGATAGAGCGCTGCCCTCCGGAGGCAGAAGTCGGAGGTTCGAATCCTCCCGGGCGCGTAACCCCTAGACCCCGCTCGCCGTCCCGTAAGCCTCCTAGCCGACGCGCACAATCTCGCAGTTGGTCGAAGCGGTGTCGTCCTCGTCCACGATGGCGACGTCGCGGCCACGGCCACAGTTCACGCTGTCCCTGCCGCCACCGCGGGACACCATCCGGTCACGCCCGGCGCCGCCGATCAGGGTGTCCCGGCCGCCGTTGCCGCTGACGCGGTCGTTGCCCGAGTTACCCGCGACGCGATCGGCGCCACCGCCGCCGCTCACGCGATCGTCCTGCGGCCCGCCGGCCACCGTGTCGTTGCCGGGCCCGCCACTTCCGTGGTCCACCGCGCCGCCCATGCTGAGCGTGTCGTCGCCCGAGCCGCCAGACGCGTCATCGCGGCCAGTGCCGCCACTGATGCTGTCATCGCCCAGACCGCCGCTGAGCCGATCGTTGTCGCCGCCGCCGCTGACCCGGTCGTTGCCGTCCTGGCCGGTCATTCGGTCGTCACCGTCGCTACCACTGAGGCGATCGTCGCCTTCCCAACCGATCACGCGGTCGGCGCCTTCGCCGCCGTTGCCGGTGTCGATCCCCCTGCCGAGGATCAGACAGTCGTCGCCCGCCTCGCCCTCAAACACGTCGTCGCCCTCGCCGGCGAACATCACGTCGTTCGCAGGCGTACCGGTGCGCACGTCGTTGCCGTCCGTGCCAAAGATCGTGTTCTGCCCGGGCGGGCACGACGGATCGGGCTGCGGCACCGGGAAGAACTGACCCGAGGCGACGCTGCCGAACGCGAACAGTGCGATCGCGCCAGTCGCTATGAGAACAAAAAGTCGCTGACGGAGACTCACGCAGGCCTTCCCTTCTCCCCGCCGTCGCGGGAGATTTGATTTCCTGACCAATAGTCGCTTGTCGACTGGATTGGCGCAAGCTACCCGCGTGCCGGCCCAGCCCGGGCGCGTAAAGGGGCGCCGGCGGGATACTGGACGGCGAATGTCGCGGGAGAACGTGAACAACTTTCGGTGGATCCTCCAGGAGGTCTTCGGCGCTCGCCGGATTCGTCCGGAGTTATTGACGGAGGACGCCGAGTGGGTGAATCCTCACGACGCGGTCGAGCCGGGGACCCGTCGCGGCGCCGACAGCTTCAACGCGGCGATCCGCGCCGTCTTCGATACGTGGGACGACGTGCGTTTCGACACCGAGCGCGTGATCGACAAGGGTGACGACATCGTCGCCCTCGGGCGGCTCTGCGGTCGCGTTCACGACGCCGGCATGGAGGTCGCCAGCGCGCACGGGCAAATCTGGACATTTCGAGACGGACGGGTGGTTCGAATGCGCTGGTTCAACAGCCACCGGGAGACCCTGGAGGCTGCCGGTCACCCGTCCTCGTAGATGCACTCGATCCCGGCGATGGATGCGAAGCAGCCGCTCGAACGCGCGAAGGCGCGGCTGGACCAACTCGAGCTCTACCCGGAGCCGGTCGACCTGCGGGGCGTGCGCCTCGTCGTCGCGCCGTGGCTGTTCCGAATCCCCGGCTTTCGCCGCTTCAGGGGATACGCCACCCGCCACCTGGTGCTGCTCAAGGGCCCCGAGGTCGACGAGGACCTGGTGGTCCACGAGCTCTGCCACGTCTGGCAGCTCCAGTTCAGGGCGCTGCGCGTCTGGCTGTCGTACGCGCGTCCCTCCACGTTCTCGCGCGACCGCACCCGCTACCGGGCCAATCGCTACGAGGTCGAGGCGCGCCGAGCGGTCGAGCTGACCCGGGCTAGCT
>DASUQG010000340.1:0-9881 GCA_036280695.1 Thermoleophilaceae bacterium | reverse complement strand
GGCGTTCGGGCGCGACCGGCGCCTGCCGATCACGAACCGCTACGAGACCTCGACGGACCCCGCCGAGCGCCGCCTGCGCGCGCTCAAGTAGGTGCTGGTCGGCGCCACAGACGCCGGCTCGCTTCGCTCCCCGCTCTGGGGCTTCGCTCTGGCGCTTCCGCTCGGTGGTCTCCTGCTGCTGCTCGCGGCCCCGAGCGCGGACGTCCACTGGGAGCACCATCCGTCGCACTTCTGGCTCGTGCTCGGCACGGCGGCGGTGAGCACGACGCTCGCCTTCGCCACGAGCGCCACCGCGCTGCGGCGCGCGGACGCGCGGTTGTTCCTGATCTCGCTCTCGTTCCTGGCGGCCGCCGGCTTCCTGACGCTGCACGCGCTCGCCACGCCCGGCGTGCTGCTCGACGGGCCGAACCAGGGCTTCACGATCGCGACGCCCGTGGGGCTGCTCCTGGCGGCGGTGTTCGCGGGTTGGTCGGCGCTGCCGCTGCCTCCGGCGCGCGCGCAGGCGCTGATGCGGCACGCGCAGCTGCTCCGCGCGGGGCTGGTCCTAGTGATGGTCGTGTGGGCCGCGCTCTCGCTCGGCTCCGTGCCGCCGCTCGACGACCCGACGCCGGCCGAGCGCGCGAGCGGCGGCCTCGTGGCGCTCGCCGTGCTGGCGCTGATCCCGTACGCCTTCGCCGCCTGGCGCTACGCCGCGATGGCGATGCGGACGGGCGCCCCCTTGCTGCTGGCCGTGGCGAGCGCCTTCACGCTGCTGGCGGAGGCGATGGTGGCCGTCGCGCTCGCGCGCAGCTGGCACGCGAGCTGGTGGGAGTGGCACTTGTTGATGCTGATGGCCTTCGGGGCGATCGCGTACAGCGCGCGGCGCGAGGACGGCGAGGAGCGCTTCAGCGACCTCTACCTGGACCAGACGGCCGCCGGCAAGCGCGAGGTGAGCGTGATGTTCGCCGACCTGGAGGGATTCACGTCGTTCTCCGAGGGACGCGACCCGCGCGAGGTCTCGGAGATGCTGAACGCCTACCTGCGCGTGGCGATCCCGCCGATCGTGCGCGAGTACGACGGCGAGATCGACCGGCTGATCGGCGACGCGATCATGGCCACCTGGGGCACCCGCGGCGACCAGCCCGACCACGCTCGGCGCGCCGTCGAGGCGGCCCTGGCCCTTCAGCGCGAGACCGGCCGGATCGCCGAGGAACATCCCGGCTGGCCGCGCTTCCGCGCCGCCGTGAACAGCGGCGAGGTGCTGGTGGGCGTGCTCGGGGCCGAGAGCGGGCGCAGCTATACCGTGATCGGCGACACCGTCAACCTCGCAGCGAGGCTCGAGTCACAGGCCCCGCCGGGACGAGTGGTGATCGGCGGAGCCACCCTGCGCGCGCTTCCCGGCACGCGCGTGGAGGCGCTCGCGGGGATCCGCGTGAAGGGCCGCGCCGACCCGGTCGACGCCTACCTGGTGGACGACAGCGTCAGCCCTTCGGCGCCGGCCTGACGGCCAGGGTCACGCGCGATGCGGCGCAGAGCCGGTCGTCGTCGTCGGTGAAGCGCACGTCCCAGACCCAGCTGGTGCGGCCGCGGTGGATCGGCGTGCCCTCCGCGTGGACGCTTCCCTCGGTGGCCGGGCGGAAGAAATGCGTGTGGTTCGACTGGCCGACCGCGAAGTTGCCGTCGCCCTGGACGGCGATGTGCGTCGTGGCCGACACCATCGACTCCGCCAGCGCCGCGTAGGCGCCGCCGTGCACGAGGCCCAGCGGCTGCTGGACCCGCTTATCCACCTCGAAACGGGCGCGGCAGCGCTCCGGGGACGCCTCCAGCAGCTCGAACCCCAGCACGTCGTCGAGAGTCCCGGGCGTGGGATACCTCGCAACCGGCGAATCCATACCGGCGGGCACACTACAGTTCGCCCCCGCATGGCCACGTTCGATCAGCTTTCGCCCGAGCAGCGGGCGATCGTCGAGCTCGTCCTCCAGCAGGGGAAGACCTACCCCGAGCTCGCGGACATGCTCGGAATGCCCGAGTCGCGCGTGCGCGGGCTCGCGCGCGACGCGCTCGTGGAGCTCGCTCCCGTGAGCGTGCGGGGCGTCGAGGAGGACTGGCGCGGCCAGCTCGCCGACTACGTCCTCGGCCAGCAGACGGGTCCGGAGGCCACCGCCACCAAGGGCCACCTGCGCCGCTCGGAGGCGGCGCGCAGCTGGGCACGCTCGCTGCTCGACTCGCTCGAGCAGCTGTATCCGAACGGCTCCGTGCCCGCCATTCCCGACGGCGAGCGAGGGCGGGCGAAGCGGGCCGCACCAGAGCCGAGCGCCGGACCCGTCGCGGCCGGCCGCCTGGCGACCGGCGACGCTGTCATGCGGCGGCGCCTGCTGGCCGGTGCGGCCGTTGCCGCCGTGATCCTGCTCGCGGTGCTGCTGTGGCCGATCGGCCTGCTCACGGGCGACGACGACGAGGCGGCCAGCAGCGCCGGCGGCGACAACCAGGCGGCGGCTCAGTCGGGGAGCCAGAACCAAACCGCCACGACAAAGCAGCCCGCGGGCATCGCGATCGTGGTGGACCAGGGCGGCAAGCGGCAGCTGCTCGTGCAGGCGGCGGGGCTCGCGCCCAGCGGCCAGAACGAGGGCTACTACGTCTGGCTCTACAACAGCCCGAGTGACGCCAAGTCGCTCGGCGGCCAGGTCACGGACCAGCAGGGCGGATACCAGGCGATCGGCGCGTTCCCCGCGGACTACGCCAAGTACAAGTTCATCGACGTGACGAAGCAGCCGGTGGGCAAGGACCCGGACGTGAAGCACAACGGTCAGTCCGTCTTGCGCGGCCCGATGCCGAAGCTTCGCAACGCGACGGGCACGGCCAAGAAGCCCGCCGCGCTCGGGCAGACGGTCCTGAAGCCGCCCGCCTAGGTCGCGGCTACGGCAGCAGTTTCCCGGGATTCATGATCCCGGCCGGGTCGAGCCGCTCCTTTGCGGCCCGGATCAGCTCGATGCCGAGCTCGCCCACCTCGGCGCGCATCCAGGGCCGGTGATCGCGACCGATCGCGTGATGGTGGGTGATTGTCCCCCCGCCGGCCACGATCGCCTCCGAGGCGGCCGTCTTGGCCGCGCGCCACTGCGCCAGCGCATCCTCCTCCTGGCGCGCCAGGAACGTGAAGTACAGCGACGCACCCGAGGGATAGAGGTGCGACACGTGGCACATCACGAGCGGCGGCGTGCCGCGCTCGCCGAGCGTGCCTCGTAGCGCGCCCGCCACGGCCGCGTGCAGGCTCTCCAGGTTGGCCCACGTCGTGGCCGTCTCGAGCGTCTCGACCATCACGCCGCGGTCCAGCAACTCGTCGCGCAGGTAGGGCCCGGCGTAGCGGCTGCGCAGCCACGCCTCGCCGGGCCGGCGGCCCAGCGACACCCCGCCGCCCGCCCGCAGCAGCGCCGCCGTGCGCCGCCGCCTGCGCTCCACGTCCTCCTCGTCGCCCTCGAACCCGAGGATGGCGAGGCAGCCGCCGTGCATGCCCCGCAGGCGCAGGTAGCGCCGCCCGAGCCGCTCCGCCCTGCTCCCGGTCGAGGCCATCGCCATCGACAGGCGCGTCTCGTCCTCGTCGGAGAGGCGGCTCACGTCCGCGGCCGCGTCCGCCTGCTCCATCACCCGGAACGCCGCGCAGCCCTCGGCGAAGCTGCGGAAAAACCAGCCCTCGTAGCGGCGCGCGGCCGGCGCGGGCCGTACTCGCATGGTGGCTTCGCAGATCACGCCGAGCACCCCCTCGGACCCCACGACCAGCTCCCGCAGGTCCGGGCCGGCAGCCGACGCGGGTAGCGCGCGGGTGTTGAGCTCGCCCGCCGGGGTCACGCAGCGCAGCCCCTCCACCAGCTCGTCGATGCGCCCGTAGCCGGTCGAGGCCTGTCCTGCGGAGCGCGTGGCCACCCAGCCGCCGACCGTCGAGTACTCGAACGACTGCGGGAAGTGGCCCAGCGTCACACCCTCCGCGCCCAGCCGCCGCTCGGCCTCGGGGCCAAGCAGCCCGGCATCGAGGCGGGCGGTGAGCGAGGTTCGGTCCACCTCGACCGTCGCGTCCAGGCGGCGCAGGTCGAGCGAGATCGCGGCCGCCATGCCCTCGCGGACCGGCTCCACGCCCCCCACCACGCTCGTGCCGCCCCCGAACGGCGTGACCGCCACCCGCAGCTCCGCGCACGCCGCCAGCACCGCCGCCACCTGCTCGGCTGAGGCTGGCAGCACCACGGCATCGGGCGCGCTCGAGGCGTCCCCGGCGCGGATCCGAACCAGATCGGGGTACGAGCGACCGACCGCGTGCGCGATGCGGTCCTCGCGCGCGTCCCGCACGTGCTCCGCGCCCACGGCCGCGGCGATGCGCTCGCGCGCGGGCGCGGGAAGCCGGGAATCGGGGAGCGAGACCTGATCGAGCCCGACCGGTGGCCGCCGGGTGGCCGGATCGACCTCGAGCTGCTCGCGGAGCAGCTCCTCCGCGACAGGAGGCAGCTGGACGGCGTGCCCGTCCTCGCCCCAGCCCCACCAGCGCATCAGGTGGGTTCTCCCGCCAGACCTGCCAGGCCCTCGAGCGCGCCCTCCGCCTGCCTGGCGGCGGCCGAGCGCAGCTGAAAGGGACTGAACCTCGCCCAGCCACGCGGGCGCTGGTTCAGCGTCAGCCTCACCCTGGTGCCGCCGCCCGGCTCCGGCGCGAGCTCGAGCTCGGCCGTGGACTCCGAGAGCAGCCTCTCAAACGGCGACTCCTCCAGCTCCTGGCGCCACCGGAGCCGCTCCGGCTCGCGGGCCTCGACGAGGCTGTAATCGGCGCGCACGCTCTTGCCCTTCGGGGAGACGAGGACCGTCGTCCACGCCTCCCGGCTCGCCTCTTCGACGCGGGACACGCCGGGCCACCACGCCGGCAGCCGGTTCGGGTCGCTGACGATGCGCCAGATGTCCGTGGGCGCGCCGGCCAGCACGCGTTCGCGGCGGACCACCATCACTCTTCGTCGAAGACCACGAGCGACTGCACGTCGTAGCCGCGCAGCCGGTCGCGGCCGTGGAGGAACGCCAGCTCGATCACGAACGCGCATCCTGCCACGACTCCCCCGCGCTGCTCGACGAGCTCGCAGAGCGCCCCGGCCGTGCCGCCCGTGGCCAGCAGGTCGTCGTGGACGAGCACCCGCGAGCCGTCCCGGACCGCGTCCGAGTGCACCTCCAGGGCATCCACGCCGTACTCGAGCTGGTACTCGACTGACGACACCTCGCGCGGGAGCTTGCCCGGCTTGCGCGCGAGGATGAAGCCCGCATCGGCGGCAACCGCCACCGCAGCGCCCAGCACGAAGCCCCGCGCCTCGGCCGACACCACGTAGTCGATCTCCCGCGAGCGCGCATAGTTCGCAAGCTGGTCCACGGTGTAGCGGAGCGCATCGTGGTCGAGGAACAGCGGCGTGATGTCCTTGAAGACGATCCCCGGCTTCGGGAAGTCGGGGATGTCCTGGATGTGGTCCTCGAGGCGCACCGTGGCCCCGGTCAGCGTGCGAGCTTGCGCAGGTCCCGGATCAGCAGCAGGTGCTTGAGGTGGGAGGCGATCGCGGCCAGGTTCTCGAGCGCCTCCACTGCCTCCTTGCGGCGCTCGGGGTTCCGCGAGCGCAGCGCCGGCGCGAGGATCTGCTCGAGCAGCGCCGCCTCGCGGTCGGCCGAGGTGCGGAACACGCGCAGGTTGCGCCCGCCGACGCCGAAGCGCTTCAGCTCCCCGACGGCGCGGATGATCTCGCGCTCGGTGTCGTCGTAGAGCGTCTCGCCCTCGTGGCGCTCGCCCTTGATCACGCCGAAGTCCTCGAGCTCCTTCACGAGCGCCTGGTCGGCCCCGGTCTCCTCCAGCACCTCGGCCAGCCGGTAGAGCGAGCCGGGCCCGCGCAAAGCGAAGCTCGTGCGCCGCACTGCGCCGCGCGGCTCGGGGGCGGCATCGGGCGTCGCCATGTCCGTGTCCGCGCGCCCCGCCGCCAGCTCCTGCCGGATCACGCGCAGGGGCAGAAACTCGTCGCGCTGGAGGCGCAGGATGGTGCGCAGGCGGTCCACGTCGGCGGCCTGGTAGAGCCGGTAGCCGCCCGGCGTGCGCCGCGGCGCCAGCAGCTTCTGGTCCTCGAGATAGCGGATCTTCGAGATCGAGATGTCCGGGAACTCGCGCTCCAGCTGCTTGGAGACGGCCCCGATGGTGAGCGCCTTCTCCTTGCGCGGAGGCGCCTCGCGCGATACTTCGGTGCTCACCGCTCCTCCAGGTAAGTCAGCTTGTACTTGCCCACCTGCAGCTCGTCGCCGTTCTGGAGCCGGTGCGACTCGATCCGGCGCCTGTTCACGTACGTGCCGTTCAGCGAGCCGAGGTCGTCGATGTAGAGCCCGTCGCGCCGCTGCACCAGCAGGGCGTGGTTGCGCGACACGGTCACGTCGTCCAGGAACACCTCCGCGTCCGGGCTGCGCCCGATCGTCATGCGCTCGCCGGCCACCACGAAAGCCTCGCCGGAGCGGCCGCCCCCGGAGCGGATCACGAGCGTCGCGCCCTCGTGCGTGACCGTGTCGAGGTCCACAGGACGCAGCTCCCCGGTCTCGTCCACCTGGTAGACCTCGGTGGTGTCGCCCTTCTTGCTCTCGGACTGGTCGCCGAGGAACGCGCCGCACTTCTGGCAGTAGTTCGCGCCCTCGGCGTTGGCAAAGCCGCACTCCGGGCAGTGCATCGCTACTCGATGTCCGCGTCCGCCGGGATGCCCTTCCCGGCGAGGATGTCGGTCAGCTGCTGCACATCCGCGCCGCTGATCACGGACTCGCCCTCCTCGTGCTTCTTGCGCAGCCGGTTCACCAGCTCCGCGCGCAGGATGTCGATCTTGCCGTGCAGGATGCGGCGCTTGTAGGAGACCTCCTGCTCTTCCTCGGTCAGCTGCTGGATGAGGTCCTTCAGCTCCGTATCAGAGAGCGCGCCGAGATCCGGAAACGTGTCCACTGCCGTCCTTTCGAGAGAGGTGCGCGGCGACTATAGCGCTTCCTCAAGTTGAGGTTGAGGCTTTGCGCATGGCCCGCACCCCATCTTGCAGGTAGCGGGCGGTGGCCGCAAGGGTCATTGCAAGTCCGACGTAGAGCAGCACGTCCAGGAACCAGCCCTCGACCACCAACGCGAGCGCGAGCGCACTCATAACGGGCCAGACCGCCCAGCGGCCGAGCATCGTCACGTTGAGGTCGATGCCACGGCGCAGGGCGAGCTCGGTGAGCACCAGCATGAACGCCTCGCGCGCGGCCAGCACGGCCAGCGCCCAGCGCGGCAGCGTCTCGTAGTTCCACGCCACGAGAGCGCCGGCTACCACCAGCAGGCGGTCGGTGAGGGGATCGAGCAGGGCGCCGAGGCGGCTGTACTGGCCGGTGATGCGCGCGGCCATCCCGTCGAAGTAGTCGCTCCAGGCAATGAACGCGAATAGCGCGAAGGCGACCCAGGAGCGGCCGTCGCCCGAGTTGAGCGCCACGGCCAGGAACACCGGGATCAGCGCGAGGCGGGCGAAACCGATCGCGTTCGGGATCGTCCACGGGTTGAGGGGCTCGCCCCTACGCGTCTGCGGCGGCGGGCCGCCTGAGCGGTCCAGCCCGACCAGTCGGCGGAAGGTCAGGGGAGGGTCCGCCACAGCTCCGCGGCCGCCTCGGCGGCGCCGTCGAGGGGCAAGGAGCCCTTGTCCCGGCCGCGGCGCACCTGCACCTCGATCTCCCCGGCCTCGACGCTCTTCTTGCCGAGCGTCACCCGCAGCGGGCAGCCCAGCAGCTCGGCGTCAGCGAACTTCTCGCCCGGGCTCGCGTCGCGGTCGTCGTAGAGCACGTCGAGGCCGAGCTCGCGCAGCTCGTCGTAGAGGCGGTCGGAGAGCGTGCGCGCCTCCTCCCCGGGCTTCCCGAGCGTCACCAGCTCCACGTCGAAGGGCGCCACGGAGCGCGGCCACGAGATGCCCTGCTCGTCGGCGAACTGCTCGATGGCGGCCGCGACGATGCGCGCCGGCCCGATCCCGTAGGAGCCCATCCAGATCAGCTGCTCCTTGCCCTCCTCGTCGAGGTAGCGGGCACCCAGCGGATCGGAGAAACGCGTGCCGAGCTTGAAGATGTTGCCCACCTCGATCGCGGGCTCGATGCGGATCGGCTGGCCGGCCGGGCAGAGGTCGCCCTCCTCGACCCGCCGTACGTCCACCCAGTCGGGCTCGAAGTCCCGTCCCGGCTCCACGCCCGTCACGTGCACGTCCGGCTTGTTGCCTCCCGCCACCAGGCCGTGGAGGCCGCGCAGCGCCTCGTCGGCCAGCACCTCCACGGGAGTGCCCACCGGGCCGATGAATCCCGGCTCGGCTCCGAACGCGCTCCGCACCTCCTCGGCCTCTGCGGCTCGGAACGGGGCACCGAGCGCGTTCTGGAGCTTGATCTCGTTGAGACGGTGGTCACCTCGGATCACCACCAGCACGGAGCCGCGCTCCTCCACCAGGATCGGGAATGCCTTGATGATCGCCCCCGGCGGGACGCCGAGCAGCTGGCAGACGGCCTCCACGGTCGCCGCTCCCGGTGTCTCCACCTCGCGCGGCTCGGGCGACCCCTCCGGCAGCCCCTTCACCGGCTGCGGCGTGGCGCTCGCGATCTCCATGTTCGCTGCGTAGCCCGCGTCCGAGAGCGCCACGTCGTTCTCGCCCGCCGCGCAGGGGGCCATGTACTCGTGCGCGCCGAAGCCACCCATCATCCCGACGTCCGACTCAACGCGATACCACTCGAGCCCGGTGCGGTCGAAGATGCGGTCGTAGGCCTCGATGAACAGCTGGTAGGAGGCCTCGAGGCCGTCCACGTCGCGGTCGAACGAGTACGCGTCCTTCATGATGAACTCGCGCGTGCGCAGCAGGCCCGCGCGCGGCCGCGGCTCGTCACGCTCCTTGGTCTGGAAGTGGTAGAGCAGCTTCGGCAGGTCGCGGTAGGAGCGCACCTCCCGTGAGATGTGGAAGGTGAGGTTCTCCTCGTGCGTCATCGCGAGGACCAGCTCGGCCCCGCGACGGTCCTGCAGCTTGAAGACCTCGTCGATGTCGTAGCGGCCGGACGTCTTCCAGAGCTCTGCGGGCTGGAGCACGGGCATCAGCATCTCCCCCGCGCCGATCGCATCCATCTCCTCGCGCACGATCTGCTCGGCCCTCCGGTGAGCCCGCCAGCCGGCCGGGAGGAAGGTCCAGAGGCCTGCGCCGACCTGCCGCGCCAGGCCGGCGCGAACGATCAGCTTGTGCGAGATCGCCTCCGCGTCGGCGGGCGCCTCCCTCGTGGTGGGCAGGAAGTAGCGGGAAAGCCGGGTCACGAGCGGGCGAGTCTATTCAGTTGACCCTCATGTTCCGCCCTCGCAGAGCCGATCCAGAGCGGAGCACGAGGTACCCCATTTGATGGACGTCTCACCGAGACTCAGGGTCGGGTTGCGCGCGTTTGCGGTGCTGACAGGGCTTGCCCTGCTCGCATACGTGGCGCACACGGCATTCGGGCTGGGCTCCCCTTCGCTCGACCGTTTCTTCCAGCACTGGGTGTACTGCGGCCTCGTGGTCTGCGCGGGGGCGGCGTGCCTCATCCGTGCACTCGCGGTTCGCGAGGAGCGAGCCGCGTGGGTCGTGATGGGCGCCGGCCTGCTCGCGTGGGCCGCGGGCGAGGTGGCGTGGACGCTCCTCTACGCAGGGGAGCCCGACCCATCGGCTCCGTCGGTGGCCGACCTGTTCTACCTCTCGTTCTATCCCGCCACGTACGCGTCGCTGCTCCTGCTGGCCCGTTCGCGGACCGACTCGTTCCGCAGCAGCCTCTGGCTCGACGGGGCGATCGCCGCGCTCACCGTCGCCGCCGTGATCGCCACGCTCGTGTTCCAGCCGATCGTCGACGCCACGAGCGGCGGCACC